>JAAYXU010000060.1 GCA_012515725.1 Clostridiales bacterium
CGAAGCCGTGCCCAAAATTTCATTTGCAGCGGCATTTGGTAGCGTCTTTTTGTGATTCACGCCGCCATTTCTATACTAAAATGAGCGTGTCGCTCTACGTTTTCTGAAAACGTTTTGCGACACGCCCCGGTTTTCACTTGCATATAGTCAGCGTTGATGCTGATAGGTCATATTCCTTCGAACCAAAGCGTAAATCGCCGCTCCAACGCCTGCGCCAAATGCACTAAGCAGTGCCCAGAAAGGAGCGTTTATGCGGCATTGTCCCCAGAACATCTGAGTTGGAGTAGTACCCGGTACCCAACTGCTTATGGTCGGAACGTTAGTGAGGAACACGGCACACAGCGCGAAGAAAACAACGAACAGAGCAGCGAAAACTACTAAAGATGACAGTCTACGAATCATGAGAATACTCCTTAACCTGGAGTTCCTTGACCTTCTCCCCAAATGTCATTTTCGCGCGATCACTCGTCGGCTTCGTAGGCGACGACGCCAAGGAGGCCCGGGCCCGTATGCGCGCCCAGAACGGGGCTGACCTGCGATATCGTGGACTCGCGGACCGTGAGCACCTTCTTGAGTGTACTGAGAAGTCCCTCCGCTTCGTCCTTTGCCTGACCGTGTACGATGGCGAGATTTATGGGCCGCGCGCTGTAACGCGCCCTGAGGCGCTCTATCATCGCGTCAATCGATTTCTTCTCGCCCCGCGCCTTGGCGACCGTATGGTATACGCCTTCGTCCGACACGCCGATGACAGGCCGGATCCCCAGCAACGTGCCCACGGTACCTTCCACCAGACCGATCCGTCCTCCCTTTCTCAGGTACTCGAGCGTCTTTATGACAAACATCGCGGTCATGCTCGAGCGGATCGCGCCGATCCTTTTTACAGCCTCAGCCACGCTTCCACTACGTGCGGCCTCGCGCGCCGCTTCCAAGGCCATAAATCCAAGCCCCATAGACAGCGTCGCTGAGTCGATGACCTCGATGCGCAGGCCCGTGTACTCCATCGCCAGCAGACGTATGAGATTGAAGCTGCCCGAAAGACCGGCCGATATCGACAGGTATATGATATCGGTATACCCTTCGGCGACGATTTTGTCCAGTATATCGGTAACGTCCTGTGGAAGCGGCAGGCTGGACTTGGGTACCTCTTTGTCCAGCAGCGCGTAGACCTTCTCGGGCGTGATCTCCATACGATCCCGGTACTCCCGGGTGCTGTATACGATGCGAAGCGGAACCATGAATATATGGTACCTGGCGAGCAACTCGTCGGAAAGATCGCAGGCCGAGTCGGTGACGATCGCGATTTTACAGTTATTATTATCCATACATACCTCCGTCTTAGACGGTTATCAAAACCATGTAACATAATTATATCACTCGTATGACGCTGAATCAATTACAGCATTGTGAACATTTTGTGTCCGTATTCCTTGTAATCGCGAACCGGCTGTACTATAATGGCTAATGATTAAGAGGAGGGACAGGATGGATTACCGGGAAGCGATACGCGAAACCGCCGCTAAGCTGAGCGCGCTCTCGCTCATCGATCTGCAGGATATTCCCCGCATCGAGCTGTATATGGAGCAAGTGACCACCTTTTTCGAGGAGGAAATGGGGGACGTGCGCCGCCACAGCGAGGAAAAAATACTCACGAAGACCATGATCAACAATTACACAAAGAGCGGTATACTGGACGCGCCCAACAGAAAGAAATACAACCGCGACCACATCATCGCGCTTGTGTACATATTCCTTCTAAAGCCAGTGCTGGCCATACAGGATATACGGCAGATATTCGATATGCAGCCCGACGGACACGCGTCCGAGGAACAGGCGGCGCTCTACACGGTGTTTATCCGGATGCTGGACGATTACCTGGAAAAGAGCGCAGGCCGGATCGAGGCGCTGCTGACGACCGCCGACCGGATGCTCGCGGAGGCGGGTCTGGACGATCCGCGCTACAGCGTAATGCTGCTCTGCTTGCTCCTGTCGGTCGAGGCTACGGCCGGAAAGCTGACGGTCGGGCGGCTTCTGGACCGCTTCAAGGACTGGGACTGGGACCATACAAAAAAGGAGAGCAGATAAATGGACTACCGTGATTATCTGAGAGCGGGCGGAGACGCCGCGCCCCAAGCGTACGGCGTGTACCCCAAATCGATCCGCGCGGCGGGCAACGCGAAGGTGTTCATGGCCCGGGAGGCGGCCCGCGACGTCCTGGTGGCCACAGGTGACGGTGCTGGACTGCGGGGTGAGACATTCGAGGGCCCATCAGGTTCCTATATCGTCGCACCGCTCAGCCACGAGAACGCGTGCGCGCTGCGGCGGTTATTCCCGTTCACCGCGCCAACCCGCGTGCTGGGCAGGGATCGCTCGTTCGGTGTCGGCGACAGGCTGGGCATCGCCGCCATGGGCCATATAAGGGTTTTCGAGCGGTACGACGCGTACCCGGTGCTTGCCCAGCAGTCGATCCGCGAGCTAGACCTGACCTGCCGCACCTACGAGGACGTGCTGGACTGCGTGACCTTCATAGTCTACCGGGAGGGCTATGAAAAGGGATACGGCGCGGACGGCGACCATCTTAAAAAAGCCGCCGACGTCGAGTACGCTCTGCGCCTTGGATATACTATGATCACGCTGGACTGCTCCGAGCACATCAGGGCCGACGTGGACGCGCTCTCCGACGACGAGGTGCGCGAGCGGTACGCACCCGACAGACAGCTGGAGGAGCGGTATCTGGGCAAGCAATTCAATATCGGAGAGGGTGTCCGGCTCACGTTCACGCCCGAAGCACTCCGGCGCGCCGCGCTCCTTTATGGCGACGCGATTGACTTTGCCGCCGGGATATATGACACGTATTTCGCGCGCGGGAAGGCCGATGCGGATTTTGAGATGTCGATCGACGAAACCGCGACGCCTACCACACCGTTGCAGCACTTTTTTGTGGCCAACGAGCTAATACGCCGCGGCGTTACGCCCGCGACGATCGCGCCCAGATTCTGCGGAGAGTTCCAAAAGGGCATCGACTACATCGGCGACATCGCGCGCTTTACGCAGGAAATAGAGGTGCACTGCGCGATCGCGCGGCATTTCGGCTACAAGATCAGCGTGCACTCGGGCTCGGATAAGTTCTCCGTATTTCCGGTGGTCGGAGAAAAAACGCGCGGCCGGTTTCATGTGAAGACAGCCGGAACAAACTGGCTGGAGGCTATGCGCGTCGTGGCGCAAATAGACCCCGGTCTGTACCGCGAAGTGCACCGCTTCGCGCTGGGCGCGTTTCCCGAAGCGACGCGGTATTACCATGTGACTACGGACATTGCGAAAATACCCGATATAGACGCGCTGCGCGACGAAGAGCTTCCCTATCTCTTTTTGGATAATAACGCCCGGCAGCTCATACACATTACGTACGGGCTCATACTGGGCGCGCGCGACGAGCAGGGCGCGTTTCTGTTCAGGGATAGGCTGTACGCGCTGTGGAGAGACAATGAGCAGGCCTACGCGGACGCTCTTGCGCTCCATATAGGCAGGCACCTTGATGAGCTGGGCGTAAGGAAAATATAGCGGCTCCGCCGGGTCAGTCGTCCCGCAGGCGTCCGAACACCATGCGCCCCGCCGCTGTCTGCAGCGAGCTTGTGACCACAACGTCCACGGTCGCGCCCTGCAGCCTGCTGCCGTTCTCTACGACAACCATCGTGCCGTCGGGCAGGAATCCCACACCCTGCCCGGCCTCCTTGCCCTCCTTGACGATCGTGATCGTCATCTCCTCGCCGGGAAGCGCGACGGGCTTGACGGCGTTGGCAAGCTCGTTGATATTGAGCACCCGGACACCCTGGACGCCCGCCACCTTGTTGAGATTATAGTCATTGGTCACGACTTTTCCGCCTGTTTCCTTGGCCAGCCGCAGCAGCTTCTGATCGACCTCGGTCAGGTCGTCGTAGTCTGTGTCGGGAACCTCCACCGGCATAGACAGCTCCCTGCGGATCTGGCCCAGCACATCCAGGCCGCGTCTGCCGCGGTTGCGCTTGAGCATATCGGGCGAATCGGCGATATGGCGAAGCTCAGTCAGCACAAAGCGGGGTACCCATACCGGCCCCTCCAGAAATCCGGTCTTCGCGATGTCGAATATGCGGCCATCGATGATGACGCTGGTGTCGAGTATCTTGGGAAGCGGCCCGTCGGCCGCCGCGTCGCTGCGTGCTCTGCGGCCCGATATCCGGCCCCGTATATCCAGCAGCGCGGCCAGATCCTCGCGCCGGTGGGCGCCCACCGACAGACCGATATAGCCCAGCATCAGGTACAGCAGTATCGATATCGCGAGCGCCAGCCACGGAACAGGGATCATCTCCGCAAGCCGGCTGAGCAGGAAGGCGATGACAAGGCCGATGACAAGACCCGCAGCGCCCGCCGCTATATCGGCTAGGGGCATTGCCTGCAACCGACGCTCTATCCGCTCAAGAAGGTTAAGAAGCCGCGGCGTCAGCAGTATAAAAAGAATGCATGTGACGATTCCGAGTATCGCATAGCACAAAAGATGCTGCCACCAGGGAAGGTCTGCCATACGCCACAGTCCGGCGCGGTCGAGGAGCGCCGAAATGACCGCGAGTAACACAGGGCCCACCGTTAGTCCAATGAGCGCCATGGTTACGCGGATCGTCTTTCGAATCGCTTTCCTTTCAGCGGACCGGAGTCGCTTCTCATCATCATCCATCACTGTCACCTCTAAATTCATGTTCGCCGTAGTTTATTCGCGCTGCCGCAACTGCGTAAGCGCCTCGGCGACGGTCGCGACCGGTATGAGCGCGAGACCCGGCGGAACCGATATGCCCTTTGTATTGCGCCGTGGAAGTATCGCGCGGGTAAATCCCGTACGTTGTGCCTCTGCAAGGCGCAGCTCCGCGTGACGCACCGGGCGTACTTCGCCGGTAAGCCCGACCTCTCCGAAAACAGCCGTATCCTCGGAAAGGGTTGTCCCGCGAAACGCCGAAGCGGCCGCCATCACGATGCCAAGATCGGCGGCGGGCTCCACGAGCCGCAGTCCGCCCGCTACGTTCACGTATACGTCCTGATCGCACAGGCGCATGCCCGCGCGCTTTTCCAGCACCGCCAGCAGCAGCACCATCCGGTTATAGTCTACTCCCGCCGCCTGCCGCCGCGGCATACCGAAGACCGTGGAGCTCACGAGCGCCTGCACCTCAACCAGCACAGGCCGGGTTCCTTCAAGGCTTGCAGCAACGACGGTACCGGGCGCTTCGCGGCCCCGGTTCCCCAGCAGCATTTCGGAAGGATTGGCGACCTCCGCCATGCCTTCCTCACGCATTTCAAAAAGCCCGATCTCGTTGGTCGAGCCGAACCGGTTCTTGACGGCCCGCAGCACGCGGTAGGCGTGGTCGGCGTCCCCCTCGAAATAAAGCACCGTGTCGACCATGTGCTCGAGTACGCGCGGCCCGGCCAGCGCGCCCGACTTGGTAACATGCCCCACAAGGAATACCGAGCGGTCGCGCGTCTTGGCCTGCTCCATGAACGCGGCCGCGCAGTCGCGCACCTGGCTTACCGATCCGGGCGCGGGAGACAGCTCGGGATTATATATGGTCTGTATCGAGTCCACCACCACGCAGGACGGATTTAGGGTCTCCATCCGTTCGAGGACAAGGCCCAGATCGGTTTCAGGGAGTATATAGAGATGCTCCGAGCGGACCCCCAGCCGGGCCGCGCGCATCGCAACCTGCCGGGCCGATTCCTCCCCCGACACATAGAGCACCTTGCGTCCGTCGCGTGCCAGCGCGTCTGCGGCCTGCAGGAGCAACGTGGACTTGCCTATCCCGGGATCCCCGCCGATGAGTATGAGCGAGCCTGCGACCACGCCCCCTCCCAGTACCCGGTCCAGCTCCCCTATTCCGGTCGATGTGCGCGCCGAGTCCTCGGGGGACACGTCCAGCAGCCGAATCGGCGGGCCGCCGCTCCTCTCGCGGACGGCCGCGGGCTTGCGGACGGTCTCCTCGGCCATTGAGTTCCACGCGCCGCAGGCCGGACAGCGCCCAACCCATTTGCGGCTCTCAGCGCCGCACTGGCTGCAGCAGAATACGGTCTTTGCGCTATCCTTTGCCATCGGAGGCTCTTTCGGGGTATAGATCCTGATCGGTAAGTATGATATATCGGAGCACATCGCGATCCGAGTTGGCCGATTTGTTGATCCATACCACGGTCCGTCCGGTTACGACCGGAAGTATGCCCTTCTCGCCCTCGGACGTGAGACGGCAGGTCTCGCCCTTGTCGTATATATAGACCCACACACCTTCGTTCTTGCCGTAGACAACGAACCCGTCGCCCAGCGTATAGGTGGTCACGCCCGTCTCGATAAGCCTGGGCTCTCCGCCGGGCTCGCTGACATACAGGCTGCTTCCCGGAGATTTATTGCCGTCCAGCCATACGAAGACCTCGCCGTTGAAAAGCGGTTCGTGCACGTATGTGTTCGGCTCGTACACCCGCGGATGTGGCCCGTTGGCGTCGAAATCCTCGCTGAGCTTCATATAATAGATCGCCGAGACTTCGCCCTCCTCGCGTATGTCGTCCTGTCCGGAGGCTTGATCGGCTTCTTCGGCAATAGGCCCGGCCCATACCACCCAGTCCTCATAGGCGCACGGCGCGGAGACGCCATATGTGGCTACCTCGTCGAATGAAAAAAGCGTGATCTGATCCTGCTCCTTGAGGTCAAATAGCACCAGCGAATCGACGGTTTTGCTGGTCCGCTCCATATAGATGAGCGTGTTTCCGTACAGCCGCAGCTTTGGTTTCCCGTTCTTGTTGTTCTGCAGCATGAACTTTTTGTTGGTCGAGGCCGTATTGTTGTTGCGGTCGTATACGTAGATTTTGTTGTTGGTGCCGTGGTCGGTGTCGAGCCATACGATCCAGTCGTGGTTAACCAGCGTCTCGTATATCTCTCCCTTGTACTCCCCCGTCTCGGCGACCTTCTGGTACTCGCCGGTATCGAGGTTGTAAAGGTATACGGCCTTCATGACCTCGGCCGCCAATGAGCCGCTCCCCGACGAAAATACGATCTCCCTGTCGTATATGCCGGTGGGCATATTGATATAGTCCTGGTCGAACGCGATGTCCGCCGCGCCAAAAGACAGGTCCCGCGGCCCGCCGGGCGATGCCGTCACGAGCGGCGCTGACAGCGCCGCGCCCCGCGCCGGATAGTTGCGCGGCGCCTGGGTCGCGACTCCCGGCGGAATCGTGGCTACCGGCGGCGCCTGTGCGGGCTGATCGCCCACCAGCGCCCGAACGCCCACGATGACGCCCACAAGTACGGCGGCTGCCGCCGCCACGATGCCAAGCCGGGGCAGCAGACGCTTCCAGTCTGCCTGGGTCAGCGCGCGGACGATACGCCGCAGCATCTCCGCCGCGTCAAAGGGCCGGCTCTGCCTCGCAGCGCGCTCCGGACGCCGTTTTTTTTCGGGCATAATCACAGGCCCGTCGTATTTTGAACGCCTGTCCCCGCCCTCAACATGGCGGGTCTGCTGATGCCGCGCTGCACGATCGGTTGGCCGGGGCATAGTACACCTCTCTTTGCGGATATGATATTGTATTATAACATAAAACGGCCCTATGAAAAACAAGGCCGCAGTCAATTTACTTTTTGTTCATCTATTCGACAGAATCAGGCAATGATTTCTACGAATTTCATTCAGTTCTGTTGCGGCGGGAGCAAATAGTCCGCATGGTATCCTGGATTCGGATCGACCGGCATGAGCCCGATTTCATGAAAGAGCGCGTCAGCCTGCTCCAGGGCCCGGGCAGCGAGCGCGGCGGGAATATCGGTATCCTCTATCGCGAGCGCTTTATCGGCCCAGACCCCGAAATTCTCGCGGATGCTGTCGGCGTAGCCCTCGCCGTCCTCGGGGATCCACTGGTCTGCAGGGAGCATGAATCCAACAAAGTAGTTCATCTTCAGCGTCAGCCTGACCGGATGGCTCACGCTTTCCCGCGTCCGCACGTCGTCGCCAAGGAGGCGGAATTCCAGTATATGCGCCCACAGATAGACGGTCACTTCGTCGCCCGCCGTCTCCCGGCCGAACTCCTCATAGACCGCGATCACAAGCCTGCCCTCTCCCAAACCGGTCACCCGGTCCTCAAGCAGCGCCAGCGTGACCTCGTCAACAGGAGACGTCGGATCGAGCCGGTCAAGGTACAGCCTTTGCGCTTCGTCGAGCGGTCCGGCGGTCGGGGACGGCTTTGCCGCGAAGGGAAGCGGCAGTGACAGGCTCAGCTGCGTACCGGCGTCCCTGACCGTGTCATTGAGGGCATCCTGGAGCACCAGAAACTCGCCCGCCGCGGTCAGCAGGTCGCATTTCAAAACGGTGTCCGCCCATTTCTCGTCAAGCCCCAGCGCGGCCGGGTCGAACTGCGCGATAGGTACCATCCGGGATAGGCTCCATTCGTTCCTATTGGGCCTTACAAACTCCATATAGTAGAAGGCATCCTCGGTCCATTTGACCGTGTCCATTCCGAGCGCGGCCGACGCGGCCATGATCATCCGGCGGCACAGGTTTTCTCTAGTCTCCTCGTACACGGCAGACCACCGCGTAAACGGGACGCAGTCCGTCAGATCGAGTCCCCGCTCAAACAGAAGCGCGTATGTTACGGCGTCGTCCGCGGACGTACGATCCAGATCACCATAGAGCGCCTCGATGGCCCGCACGATTTCGGGATCGATGGCCTCGGGCGCGGTAGTAATGACCGCTGGTGTCACGGACGGGGACGGCGCGGTCTTCCCGGACGCTGCCGCGTGGCGCGTCGACACCGTATCGGGAAGCGGCGCGCCCCAAAGGCTCCAGCCTGTAAAAAGAAGTACCGCGCAGACCGCGGACGATCCCAGGCCGATGAGCGCCCGCTTAATGGCCCAGCGGCGGGCCGCCCGCTTTATCGTACTGTCGACCAGTTCCTGCGGTACGCTGTCACTATAAATACCGTTCATAACCCATCAACCCCTTCGGTCAGCGCGAGTTTCAGCTTCCGACGAGCACGCGCGAGTCGGGTGCGCACCGTAGCCGCCGGTACGTCCAGCATCACGGCGATCTCCCCTGTACGAAAACCCGCGAAGTGGTAGA
>JAAYXU010000061.1 GCA_012515725.1 Clostridiales bacterium
ATAGTCCTCTGGGGGAATCGTGCCGTCCAGCATGCCCTGCGCGAATCCCTGCATCGACGTCATCGGCGAGCGAAGCTCGTGGGACACATTGGCCACGAACGAGGTCTGCAGCTGCTCGTGCCGCTTCAGGTTTTCGGCCATCATATTAAAGCTCCCGGCGAGCTGTCCGATCTCGTCGCGGGACTCCACGCTCACTTTTTCGCCGAAATTACCGCGCGCGATCTCCCCGGCGATTTCGTTCATCCGCCGCAGCGGTCGGGCAAAGCGCGTCGCCAGCGCGAATATGAACGCAGCCCCAAGGAGCGTTGTGCACAGGAAAAAGAAACCGGTCAGCCAATAATACTCCGCGTCCAGCGCGCTCATCGTTGATATGCGCGTGTGCACGAACAGCGCGCCCTGCACCTCGCCCTCTACGTAGATCGGATAGGCCAGCGTCAGCATCGGCTTTTCAAACCGCCTGAGGAAGTCGCCCTCCATCTCCAGCGTCTTGCCCTCCAGCACCTGTGAAAGATAGAGCTCGAACTCGGCCCGGGTCAGCGCCTCGGTCATATCCTGCCCGTCCATACCGAATGTTTCGGGGTTGCCAAACTGGAGCCGGATACCTTCCCGGCTCACGACCCATATCGTCGCGTCGTACTTAAGCTGCACCGCCTGTATCGCGCCAAGCAGCGTAATCCTGTCCTGGGTCTGGCTGCGGATGAAGAACGCGGAAGCAAGCCCGGTGAGATTCCTGGCGCTGTCCACGATCTCACCCTTTGCCTCCTCATAAAAATCCCTCCGGAAAAGCTGGGTAATGAGCGCGCTTTGTAGCAGCAAAACGATAAGCAGTATCAGTATGTAGGGGATCAGCAGCCGGGTAAATACCGACCGGAACATCATTTCACCTCGAATTTGTAGCCCACGCCCCACACGGTCTTGATGCGCCAGTTGACCGGCGCTTCGACCGGGAACTTCTCGCGCAGCCGCTTAATGTGTACGTCCACGGTTCGCGAATCCCCGAAATAGTCGAAGCCCCACACCTGCTCGAGAAGCTGTTCGCGCGTAAAAACGATGTTGCTGTGGCTGGCCAGGAAGTACAGAAGCTCCATTTCCTTGGGGGGAAGCTCCATTTCCCGCCCGAAATACGTGACCACATAGTTTGTCAGGTTGATATGGAGCTCCTGGAACGAGAGCTCCCGGGCGGTTTCCTCTTCCCGCGCGCCCATCCGGCGGATGACGGCCCTGACCCTGGCAACCAGCTCCTTTGGATCGAAGGGCTTGACGATGTAGTCATCCGCGCCAAGCTCCAGACCGAGCACCTTGTCGAATGTTTCTCCCTTTGCGGTGAGCATTATGATAGGCACGTTGCTGGTCTTGCGGATATTGCGGCAGACATCCCAGCCATCCATGCCCGGAAGCATAATGTCAAGTATTACAAGGTCGGGCCGGTCGCGCTCTATCGCCGCCAGACCCGCCGCGCCGGTGTGCGCCACGCCAACCCGATAGCCTTCCTTCTCAAGGTAAAGCCGCACGAGCTGGCATATGTTCTCGTCGTCGTCGATTACGAGCACCGAAAGAGCGTCCGCCATGAGCCTGCACCTCCGCGGTTTGGTTGCTTTGGTACTTCATTATACCATTTTGGCGGACAAATGAAATGAATAAACTTTAAATGTTCGCTGTCAGCAGCGCAGCAGCGAGATTCCCACGAAAATGATCCCCACGCCCAGCAGCGCCAGCCAGAATTTCGCGGGCAGACAGATAACGAGAAGTATAAAGCCGAGCGCAATAAGCGCGACGCCCAGCCAGCGCCGGTACGGATTGCAGCATCTGCGGCGAAACATGGGTCCGCCCCCTTCCGGGGTAATCTTTACTCCATCATACGCTTAGGGCCGCGGTAATGCTACACCGTATCGTTGATAAGAAAAATAAGCGCCCAGCCGCGCTCGATCGTGACGAATGCCCGCTCTCCGGTCATCAGGTTGCTGACCCCGCGCGTATGGTCGAGGGTCAGCGCGGGGCGGCCTACTTCGTAAGCGAGACCGCCTGTCGGCCCCACGTCCAGACTCTCACACAGCGGCAGTATCGACACGACGCGTCCGGGCCAACCGGCAAACTCAACCCGTCCGCCCGTTACGATCGCCTCTCCCCACGCGGCCGCGACGCGCGCGCGGACGCCCGCCTGCGCCGCGCGGCGCAGTATCAGGTAGTTCGCGAACTCATGGTCGGGACGGCCCCCGTCGGCGGCCAGCAGCACCAGCTCGCGCGCGCCCTCCCGCAGCGCCAGATCCACCGCAAGCTGTCCATCGGTTTCGTCCTTGTGCGCGGGATGCGTCTCCACGGGAACACCCCGCTCCCGCAGCGCGGCAAGCTCCGGCGCGGCCAGGGAGTCCATGTCTCCCACCGCGCGATCGGGGATGATCCCTTGTTCAAAGAGATACGAAGCGCCGCGGTCCACGCCGATCACGAGCTCCGCCGAGGCCGTCTCGCGCGCGAGCAGCGCCGGGTCGGGACGCCGCCCGCCCAGCACCAGCGCCGCCTTCACGGCAGTACGCCGCGCAGCTCGCCGATAGCGCGGGCTGGATCCTCGGCGCCAAATACCGCCGAACCTGCGACGATGACCCGCGCACCAGCCTCAGCCACGAGACGCGCCGTCTCCACGTTCATGCCGCCGTCCACCTCGATTTCAAATGAGGCTCCGGCCCTGGCGCGCATCGCCGAGAGCCGCGCGATCTTGCGCGCCATCGAGGGGATGAAGGCCTGCCCGCCATAACCGGGATTCACGGTCATGACGAGTACCCGGTCCACATCGGCGAGCACGTCGAGAAGCGTTTCGGCGGGCGTGGCGGGATTGAGCGCTATACCAGCCTTTATACCGGCCGCGCGGATCGCCGCGAGCACCCGGTGCGCGTGTACGGTGGCCTCGTAGTGAATCGTTATATAGTCCACGCCAACCGCAGCGAACTGCCCGGCCTGCTCGGCCGGATCGGCCACCATGAGATGCACATCCAGCGGCAGGCCGGTGTACTTTCTAATATCACGGGCCATCGCGGCCCCGAACGTGATGGGCGGCACGAAATTCCCGTCCATTACGTCGAAATGAATCTCGTCCGCGCCGCACCGCTCCATGAGCGCCACGGCCTCTCCGATCCGGGCGAAGTCCGCCGACAGTATCGACGGCGCGATTTTAATGCTGTCCATATCTCATCCTCCATTTTTCATCGAGCTCCCGTATAAGCTGCCGATAGCGTTCATACCGGAGCGGGTGAACCCGGCCTTCCTGCACCGCGCGGCGCACCGCGCAGCCCTTCTCCCGGTCGTGGCGGCAGTCGTCGAAACGGCACAGTCCCTCAAATGGCGCATACTCCGGGTAGCATCCGGGCAGCAGGCCCGGATCCATGGGCTCTGTTTCCAGCAGCGAAAACCCCGGCGTATCAGCCGCCCAGCCGCCTCCGGGCAGCTCGATTAGCTCGGTATGCCGGGTCGTGTGGCGGCCCCGCCCGGCCCGCGCGCTAAGATCCCCGACCTCGCCCCCGCCGCACGGCCGGATCCGGTTGAGCAGGGAAGTCTTGCCTACGCCCGACTGTCCCGCGAAGCATGCGATATGGCCCGCCAGATGACGCGCAAGCGCGTCGACGCCCTCGCCGGTCCGCGCCGATACGGCCAGCACCGGCGTGCCCCGGTACTGGCAGGCGATGCTGTCGGTCTGCTCGGCATCGGCCAGATCGGCCTTGTTGATCACAAGGATCGGCTCGGTGCCGATGCGCCGGGCATCCACGAGCAGCCGATCCACCAGCATAAGGTCAGGCTGCGGGTATCCGGCCGACACGACCGCCACCAACCGGCCGATGTTGCTGACGCATGGCCGGGCAAGCTCTCTTACGCGGGGCAGTATGTCAAGTATCATTCCCATGGCGCTGTCCGTGGGCGGCGTGAACGTCACCATGTCCCCTACCATGGGCTTAACACCCTGTCCCCGGAACCTGCCCCGGGCACGGCACGTATAGCGCACCCCATCCTCGTACACCGTATAGGAGCCGGCTACGCCCTTAATAACACGTCCCTCGCGGATATCCAATCAACCGCCTCCCGAAAAGATAGCCGGTTCCCTGAACTCCTCTTCGCCGCCTATGAGCACGACGATTTTCTTTTCGCCCAGCGTATCGGACCGCAGCGTAAGCGGTATGTCATAGACGCCCTTGCTGTGCACTCTGCGGTAGACCGGAACCCGCTCCGCGTCGTCGTCGATGAAATGAATCACTACCTCGGAGTTGTTGGCGTCCACCAGCACGCGGACGGTGTGCTCGAGCATGTAGCTGCCCCCCTGGCCGTTGCTGATCCACAGGCTGATCGCGGTTCCTTCCTTCCAGTCGGTGCCGCCCTTGGGCTCCTGGCGCACGACCACACCCTCCATGACCCGGCTGTCGATGGGCGTGATGTCTCCTATCGTCAGGTCACGACCGGTCAGAAACTCGATGGCCGCGTACTGCTCCATGCCTACCACGTCGGGAATGACCGGCGATTTCGCGTCGGGATTCGAAAGCGTCAGCGATACGGTCTCACCCAGCGTCACCTGCGTGCTGCTGGTGGGCGTCTGCGCTACCACATATCCTTCGGGTTTGTCGGATAGGGCGTAGCTCGTCTCCCCCAGCTCGAGTCCCGCTTCCTCTATGAGCTTCTTCGCCTCCTCCCAGGGGCGGTTGAGCACGTCGGGAACCTCGGTGATCTCAGGCCCAAGGCTCACCACCAGCACCACCGTGCCGCCCTGGGTGATCGTCGTCCCCTGCTCGGGATCCTGGCGGATCACAAACCCTTCCGGGACACTGTCGTTGTGCTCCTCCTCGACAAAGGAATGGAGCTGTATCTTATTAAGCTGCTGGCGCGCGCTGTCGAGCGTCTCTCCGATAAGCGGCGGGACCTCTACGGGAAGGTTGGCGGTGTTACGCAGAAAGCTGCGTATAATAAGGAACATCGTAACGAATATGCCCACCACGACCATGACGCCTATGAGCAGCCGAATAATTGCCCAGGCGCTGCTGGGACGACGCGCGGGCCGCGGCCGGGCGGGAGCGGGCGCGGGTGCGCCCGGAGGGATTCCGGGCGGTTCGGTCGGCTGCGCCCCGGCGGGAGACTCGCTCACCTGCTCCTGCGCGCTAATATCCGCCTCGCTGACAGGCTTCATGATCCGCGTAACACCCAGATCGGGTCTGCGGACTCGCTTGACGAACGTGCCGTCGGGCTCCTGAAGCACCCGCTCAAGGTCCCTGCCCAGCTCGCGCGCGTTGCTGTAGCGCATCGCCGGTTCCTTTTCGAGAGCCTTGAGTACGACGTCCTCGAGCGCGCGCGGTATATCGGGATTGAGCTGACTGGGCGGCGCCGGCTCATCCTGCATGTGCTTTATGGCCACCGCGACCGGCGTCTCTCCATCAAAGGGAATCTGGCCCGTCGCCATTTCGTAGATCACAACGCCCAGTGAATAGATGTCGGTCTTCTCGTCGGTATAGCCGCCCCGGGCCTGCTCAGGCGACAGGTAATGAACCGTGCCCATCACATGGGTTCCACTCATCGTCACGGTCGAGGAGTCAGCTGCCTTCGCGATACCGAAATCGGCTACCTTTACCGTACCGTCTTTATCGAGCAGTATGTTCTGCGGCTTGATATCGCGGTGAACGATTTTATGGCTGTGTGCGTAGAAGAGCGCGTCGGCGATCTGACTGCCGATATCCACGACATCCGATAGAGGAAGGCCACCCTTTTGCTGAATGAACTCCTTGAGCGTGAGCCCCTCTACAAACTCCATCACGATATAGGGGTGACCCTCGTGCTCCCCCACGTCTATCGTGTTGACAAAGTTCCGGTGGGAATGCCGGACCGTGATCTGCGCCTCCTTGCGAAAGCGGGCCGCGAACTGCTCCTCGCCCAGAAACTCCGGCCGAAGCATCTTGACGGCGACCTCGCGGCCGTTGTCCACGCAGTAGCCCTTGTAAACGATCGCCATGCCGCCTGTGCCCACCACCTCGCGGATCACATACCGGTTCTTTAGTATAGCGTTCTCCATGTCAGGCGCTCACCTCCCGGCAGGCCGCCAGCACGACCGTGATATTGTCGCGGCCACCCCGCTTGTTCGCAGCCGCGATGAGCGCCCGCGCCTTTCTTTCGAGCGCTGAGCGTCCCGACAGTATCCGGGCGATTTCCCTGTCGGAAACATGCTCGTTGAGCCCGTCGGAGCACAGCATCAGCATCTCGCCCGGGGAGAGCGCGACACGGTACGTGTCGGCGAGCACCGACTCCTCGGTTCCCACGGCGCGCGTGATAATGTTGCGGTGGATATGGACCGCGGCCTCCTCTTGGGTCAGGCGTCCGGCGTCCATCATCTCCTGCACCAGAGAGTGATCCACCGTGATCTGACGCACGCTGCGCCGCGCATAGTGGTAGGCCCGGCTGTCGCCGACATTGCCCACGACCCACTCAGCTCCGTCCAGGAGGGCGACCACCAGCGTGGTTCCCATGCCCTGACACTCCTCCACCTGCTCCGCGTGGGTGCGCACGACGTCATTGGCGCGCGCGATCGCCCGTAGTATGCGCTGTTCGGCCGATTCGTGCGCCGTCCCAATGCCGCGGACAGGCACCAGCATGTCCCGGACGGTATGGGTCGCTTTCTCGCTGGCCGTATTCCCGGCGCGGTACCCTCCCATGCCGTCGGCGACGATGAGCAGATGATCGGGCCCTGCCCCGTCTGGTATGTAATATGTATCCTCGTTGCGGGCGCGCCACCTGCCCCGGTCGGTAGCTCCCGCATAGTCATACACAATGCCGTTTGCGCTCAACCGCTTTACTCCTTCCCGCCGCTCCTGCGTCGCAACTGCCCGCAGGCCCCCTCGATATCACTGCCCATCTGCCTGCGGCGCGTGACGGAAACGCCGCGCCGCACAAGCTCCCGCTCAAACTCCGCCGCCCGCTCCCTGCGCGCGGCCAGCAGCCCCGTTTCAGGCACGCCCGAGAGCGTGATTAGGTTTACGTGGCACTGCATTCCCCGCAGCAGACCGGCCAGCCTGCTGGCCTGCTCCGGACGGTCGTTGACGTCCCGTATGAGCGCGTACTCGAATATGACGCGCCGTCCGGTCCGCTCCACATAGTGCCGGGCCGCGTCCACGACCTCGCCTATCGCGTACCGTCGCGCGATGGGCATGATGCGCCTCCGCGTCTCGTCGTCGGGCGCGTGCAGCGATACCGACAGCGTGACAGGCAGTCCCTCCGTGGCCAGCGCGCGCATCTCGGGAACAAGGCCGCACGTCGAGAGCGATACGCTGCGAAGTCCGATGCCAAGCCCCTCGGGAAGCCTTACCCGCCGCAGGAAAGCAATACTGGCCGCGTAGTTGTCTAGCGGCTCCCCGCTGCCCATCATGACGACATTGCCGATCCGCTGCCCGCCCAGGTCGCCGTTGGCCGCGATGATCTGCGCGAGCATCTCCCCGGCTGTCAGATCGCGCACCCTGCCGCCCAGCGTCGACGCACAGAACGCGCAGCCCATACGGCAGCCGACCTGCGTCGATATGCACAGCGTATGGCCGTGGCGGTATGTCATGCGTACGCCCTCGACCCGCTCCCCGTCGTCGAGGGCGAAAAGGTACTTCCGGGTATCGTCCCGTCTGCTGTCCCGCCGCTCCGCGATGACCGCCAGGCCCGTCCGAAAAGAGGTCTCCAGCGTCTCCCGGAGCGCGAGGGGCAGATTGGTCATGCCCGTAAACCCCACGCCGCGGCACAGCCAAGAATAGACCTGCGCCGCGCGGTAGGCGGGCTGTCCGAGCGGGGCAATCGCCTCGGCGATCTCGCCCGGCGTCATATCAAGAAGCGCGGGTCTGCCCGCGTCCTCAGCAGCCATGGGCTCCCTCCCCCGGGTCGGCGCTCCGGCGCAAACGCGCCACAAAAAACCCCTCGGTGCCGTCGCGGTGAGGCGTCAGCCGCACAACGCCCCCGTCAAAGCGCCCGTCAGGCCCGGCAAGCCCCGCGATTCCCTCGGGCACGAACTGCGGATGGCGCGAAAGGAAATCCGCCACCTGCTCCTCGTCCTCCGCGCGCGTCAGCGTGCAGGTGCTGTACAAAAGTATCCCGCCAGGCCGGACATAGCGTGCCGTATTGTCGAGTATCCGGCGCTGGAGCGCGGCCAGGGCCGCGATCTTGCCAGTATCCATCCTCATAAGTATATCGGGATGATCCTTGTATGTCCCAAGACCCGAGCAAGGGGCGTCCACCAGCACCAGATCAAAGTCGCGGTCCTCGTCGAGGGACTGCGTCGCGTCGTGCAGGCTGACGGTGACGCCGGGCACCTCGAGTCGCTCCAGAGTCCTGTTGACTAGCGACATCCTGTGCGGATGCACGTCGGTCGCAAGTATGCGCGCCCTTCCGTCCAGCGCGGCGGCCAGCGCCGCAGTCTTGCCGCCGGGCGCGGCGCATGCGTCCCATATGGACTCCGGGCGGTCGTGCGCGGCGACCTGCACCAGCCACTGGGAGGCTTCGCCCTGTACGGTTACGCGGCCGTCGCTAAAAAGCTCGTCGCTCAGCGGCTCCCCCCCCTGCACGTAGAGCGCGCCGGGGGCAAGAGCGCCCGTCCGACACGCCCAGCCTTTTTCCCGCAACTCCCGCTCGGCCGTATCGCCTCCCTTTACGAAGGGGTTGGCCCGCAGCACGAGCCCGCTGCGCGCGGGGTAAGCTAGGAACGCTTCGGCCTCCTCCTCGCCCATCTCGTCGCGCCACAGCGCGGCCAGCCACCGCGGTACGCCATAGCGCACCGACAGGTGCGCCGCCGGATCCTCCGCCCTGTCGGGCCACGGCAGCTCTCTTGCCTCGCGGGCGACCGAGCGCAGCACCCCGTTGACGAAACCCGAAAGCGCGTCCTTGCCTACCGAGCGCATGAGCTCCACCGTCGTCGCGCAGGCGGCCGCGTCGGGTACCCGATCGAGATACAGTATCTGGTAGGCGCCAAGCCGCAGTCCGTTGCGGACGACGCGGTGTACGCGGCGGCTCCGAATATAGTGATCGAGCGCCCAGTCCAGCGTGACCATGCGCTCCAGCGTGCCCATGAGAAGCTCGTGCGCAAAGCGCCGATCCTGCCCATTGAGCGCGGAAAAATGCTTCTTGGCGGTCAGATGCGCGTATGCCTGCCGCTCGGTCACGTCATTGAGCGCCAAGAGCGCCGCCCTGCGCGCGGCGTCAATCATGGCCCACCACCGCGCCCTCGCGCACGCCGTGCCCCCGCAGATACTCGCGCGCGTCCATCCTCCGCCCGCCCGCGGCCTGCATCTCGATTATCTCGACACTCCGGTCGGCCGCCGCGACCACAAGTCCTCTGTGCACGTCGGCAGCGACGACGACGCCGGGCGGCTCGCCCGACGCCTCGCACGCCCGCGCCTTCCATATCTTCAGGGTCTGTCCCTCATACGTCGTGAACGCGCCGGGCCAGGGACTGACGCCCCGTACGCGGTTTATGACCTGCTCGGCCGTCCGCGTCCAGTCGATGCGTCCGTCCTCCTTGACCAGCATCGGAAAATGCGTAGCCTGCGCGGGATCCTGCGGCGTGGGGGTTATCGCTCCCGCGATCCACAGCCGGAGCGTTTCGCTGAGAACCTGCGCGCCCAGTTCGGCCATGCGGGCATAGAGCTCCCCCGCCGTTTCCTCGGGCCTGATGTCAAGACTGCGCTGCAGCAGTATGTCGCCGGTATCGACGCCCCGGTCGGTGAGCATCGTGGTAACACCCGTGGTCCGCTCCCCCTCGATGATCGCCCACTGTATCGGAGCGGGGCCCCTGTAGCGGGGCAGCAGTGAGCCATGGACGTTGATGCAGCCCCTTTGCGGTATGTCGAGAATCCGCTGGCTGAGTATCTGTCCGTAGGCCGCCGTGATCATGATGTGGGGAGCGATCTCCCGCAGCGCGGCGACTCCCTCGGGGCCGCGAAGCCGCTCGAATGACAATACGCGCAGGCCCGCGTCGAGCGCGGCGAGCTTGGCGGGACAGGGCGTGAGCCTGCCTCCCCGACCGCTGGGCCGGTCGGGCTGACACACAACCGCCGCGACCTCATAGCCCTCCCGCAGCAGCATCCGCAGCGAGGGCACCGCAAACTCCGGCGTGCCCAGCAGCACGACTCTCACTCGTCCACCTCCCAAAGCGACCCCTCGGCGATATCGATATAGAGTTTGCCGTCCAGATGATCGAGCTCGTGGCACAGCGCCAGCGCCAGAAGCCCCTCGCCCTCTATGCGCACGGGATTTCCCCTGTGGTCGAACGCCTCCACAGTCACCCGCGCCGGCCGACGCGTTTTACCGCGCTTTCCGGGAACCGACAGACAGCCCTCGACGCATTCCTGCTCGCCGCTTTTCTCGGTCATGACGGGGTTAATAAGCTCAAAAGCGCCCTCGCCGATGTCGATAACGACCACGCGGCGCAGTATTCCCACCTGCGGCGCGGCAAGCCCCGCCCCCTCGGCGTGCCGGAGGGTCTGTTTCATATCCTTGACAAGCTCCCACAGACGGCTGTCAAATGCCGTCACCGGCCTCGAGACTCGGCGCAGCATTGGATTTCCTTCGGTCAGTATATCCCGTAATGCCAATTTCATCACTCCTCGACACTTTCGATTATAGCATGGACGCGGGGTTCATTTCCAGCGATACCACTGAACCCGTCGCCGGATTTTGCGCGATTCGGCTGAGCGCGCGGGCGATGTCGTCGCCGTAGAGCCCGGGATAAATCTTAAGCAGCAGCTGCTCGCGATAGCGGCCCCGGAGCCGCGCCATCGGCGCGGGCGTACGATCCATGCGCAGTATCGACGTGCGCCACTCAGGGCGCTCCAGCAGCGCGCTCTGCATCGCGCGCTCGGCGTCATCAGCGTCCCGTGCGGCGCACCTTGCGTCCTCGCTCGTGTATACGAGCCGGAGGAACTGCGCAAAGGGCGGATAAAGCGCGGCTTTCCGGGCCTCTATTTCCCGTCTGTAGAACGCTTCGTAGTCCTGCGCGGCCGCCGTCTCGATGCTGTAATGGCCCGGATCGTATGTCTGCACGATCACCCGTCCGGGCCGCTCGTCGCGACCGGCCCGCCCGGCCACCTGCAGCACCAGCTGGAACGTGCGCTCCACGCTGCGCCAGTCGGGAAGGTGCAGCGTCTGATCCGCCGCCACCACGCCCACCAGCGTAACCATCGGATAGTCAAGCCCCTTGGCGATCATCTGCGTACCTATGAGTATCTGGGACTGCCGCCGTCTGAAGGCCTCCAGTATCGCAAGGTGGGAGTCCTTGCCCCGGGTCGTGTCGGCGTCCATGCGCAGCATCTTTACGCCCGGAAAAAGTTTCGCGACGGCTTCCTCCACGCGCTGGGTGCCGCCGCCAAAGTGCTTGATGTAGGGGCTGCCGCATGCCGGGCACACCGATGGGACGAGCTCTGTCTGTCCGCAGTAATGGCATCGGAGCGTCTCCTCGCCGCGGTGGTATGTAAGCGAAATATCGCACAGCGCGCACCTGCATACATATCCGCACGCCCGGCACGACACGAAGCTTGAAAATCCTCTCCTGTTGAGGAAAAGGATAGCCTGCTCGCCGCGCCCCAGACACTGCTTAAGCTCTGTATAGAGCTTCCGGCTGATGACCGACCGGTTGCCCGCCGCCAGCTCCCCGCGCATGTCGACCACCTCGACGAACGGCATCGGGCGACCTTCGATGCGGCTCATGAGCCTAAGCAGCGTATAGCGCCCCTGCTCGGCGGCGTGGTAGCGCTCCACTGAAGGCGTGGCGCTTCCCAGCACGAGCGCGGCTCCCTCGCTCGCGCAGCGGTATTCGGCCACGGTAACGGCGTCGTAGCGCGGCGCATTTTCCGAACGGTAGCTCATCTCGTGCTCCTCATCGACGACAACGAGCCCCAGATCCGATACCGGCGCGAATATCGCCGAGCGCGCCCCGATCACGACAGTCGCCCGCCCCTGCCGGATCCTGCGCCACTCGTCGAAGCGCTCGCCCGCTGACAGGCGGCTGTGGAGCACCGCGGCGCGGTCGCCAAAGCGCCCAGTAAAGCGCGCGACCATCTGGGGCGTCAGCGATATCTCGGGTACGAGTATGACGACGGTGCGACCCCTTTCCAGAGCCCGCTGCGCGCACAGCATGTATACCTCGGTTTTGCCGCTGCCCGTTACCCCATGCAGCAGGAATCGTCCCTCGCCGCGCTCGAGCGCTCTGCCTATGGACTCGACAGCCTGCCGCTGCGCCCAGGTAGACTCGGGCGGGCCGCCCGGCTCGGACTCCAGCCCGGCGTAGGGGCGGCGGTCCACCGCGCGACCTTCGAGCGTTAGCCACCCCCGCTCGCACATGCGCCTGAGCGTCGCGGCGTCCGCGCCGGTTTCCCGCGCGAGCTCCGCAGCGTCGGCCTGCCCGCCGTTTTGCGCGAGCCACACAAGCGCCGCCCTCTGCCGCACCGCGCGCGCGGGAAGGGCGTCGATCACCTGCTGCGTCTCCTCCTCGGACTGCGCCAGCGTCACGGTACGCACGCTCTTTACGCGCACGCGATCGCCCCGCATCTGCGCGGGAAGCATGACGCGCAGCGCGTCCACCAGGCGGCAGTACGTAGTGTCGCGCAGCCATACCGCCATCTCCAGCATTGAGGGCAGAAGCGGCGGCTCCTCGTCCAGCACCGCCTCGATATCTCGGACGCGGGCCGCCTCCACCGATGGCGCGGCGACAAGCGCTATCACGTAGCCCTCCACCCTGCGATGACCAAATGGTACCGATACCCGCGCGCCGGGGACCACCCGCTCGGCGAGCGTGCGGGGAATCCGGTAATCGAATACGCGGTCCACCGACGCGCTCGCTATATCCACGATGATCTGGGCATACTGGGGCATCGAGCGTTCCTCCTCCTTACAACGAAACAACCCCCCGCGGCTCTCCCGGAGGGGGCATGGATGAGGACGGACTCATGCGCGGTTCACGCGATCCGTCCCGTTACGGATTCCGCTTCCGGTAAAGCGTCAGCGCCGCGCTGAGAATGCGGTCGGCCACTTCGTCCTTTGTGAGCAGCGGAAGCGGTTCGGGCTGACCGTCCCGGGTGAGCAGTGTAACGATATTGGTGTCGACTCCAAATCCGGCTCCCGGCTCGGTCACGTCGTTGGCGACGACCATGTCGGCGTTCTTGCGCGTGAGCTTGCCGCGCGCGCTGTCCAGGAGCTCCCCGGTCTCAGCAGCGAATATCACGAGTATCTGCTTGTCCTTGCGGCGTCCAAGCTCCGCTGCGATATCGGGATTGGCAGCAAGCTCGAGCGTCCGGTTGCCGCCGTCCTTTTTTATCTTGGCAGCCGCGTATTCCCGTGGACGAAAATCAGCGGGCGCGGCGGCTTTGATCGCGATGTCGCATTCCGGAAAGCGCTCCACCACCGAGTCAAACATTTCCTGCGCCGTCTCCACCGGAACCGTCTCCACACCCTGCGGGGGCGTAAGCGCGACCGGGCCCGACACCAGCGTCACCGACGCGCCCCTGCGGCGCGCGCGCTCAGCCAGAGCGTAGCCCATTTTCCCCGTGGAGCGGTTTGTGAGAAAGCGTACCGGATCCATCGGCTCCCGCGTCGGACCGGCTGTAACCAGCACCCGCAGCCCCTTCATGTCCCCGCCGTCCAGCAGCGCAAGTATCCGCGATACGATTTCCTCGGGCTCGGCCATCCTGCCCGGCCCGGTGTCGCCGCAAGCCAGGCGGCCCTCTCCCGGCTCGACAAAGAGAACGCCTCTCCCGCGCAGCGCGGCGATGTTTTCCCTTGTCGCGGGATGCAGGTACATATTAGCGTTCATGGCCGGGGCGACGAGTATCGGCGCGCGGGTCGCAAGCGCAGTGGCCGTAAGCATGTCGTCGGCGATGCCGGACGCCATCTTCGCGATGACGTTTGCGGTAGCCGGCGCGATTACGAACACATCGGCCCGCTTTGCTAGACTGATGTGCTCGACTTCCCACGGCGTTTCACGGTTAAAAAGGTCGTCTACGACCGGATTGGCCGACAGCGTTTCGAGCGTCAGCGGCGTAATGAATCGCGTCGCGTTGCTGGTCATGATGACGCGCACCTCGATGTCCTGCTTGCGCAGGCGGCTGACGATCTCCGCGGACTTGTAGGCGGCGATGCCGCCCGTGATGCCCAGCACCACGCATTGCGAACTCATGGCACGCTCCAGCCTTACTGGCCGTCCACGGTGCGGTCGCACCGGACCTTGTCCTCGTAAACCTCGTGGATCGCGATGCTGACCGGTCGGTCGCTCTTGTAATCGGTCAGTTTCGGCGCTCCTTCCACGAGCTGGCGGGCGCGCTTGGCAACCTCGACCACCAGTGTATAGCGGCAGTCCACCTTGTCCAGAAGCTCATTGATAGGTGGATACATCATGGGGAAAAACCTCCTCCAACAGTTTTCGATTGAGTTCCCGGTTCCTATCGACGCGGCAGTGCTCGGCGATCAGTATCGCCTCGATGCGCCGGGCGGCGTCCCGGGCTATGTCGTTTACGACAACATAGTTGTAGCGGCTTACGAAGTTAAGCTCCTCGTACGCCTTGGCGAAACGGCGGATGATCACGTCCTCGGACTCTGTGCCCCGGCCCGTGATGCGGTCGCGCAGCTCCTTCATCGACGGGGGCAGTATAAATATGAATACGCCCTGCTCCACCCGCTCCTTGACCTGCAGCGCTCCCTGTATGTCGATCTCCAGCAGCACGTCGCGCCCCGCTCGCAGATGATCGTATACGAACCGGCGCGGCGTCGCGTATCCGCTGCCGTATACGGACGCGCTCTCCAGAAACTCGCCGGCCTCCCGCATCCGCTCATACTCCTCGGGCGTGCGGAAAAAATAATGCACTCCCTCGCGCTCTCCGGGGCGGGGCAGGCGGGTCGTGACCGACACCGAGGATATGAGCTCGGGCCGGATCTCCAGCAGATGCCTGCACACCGTACCCTTACCGGCTCCGGAAGGGCCCGATACAACGACCAGCAAGCCCCTGTCCTCGCGCATCAAGACTCGTTCTCCTCACGGGCGTCCTGGGTGTCGACCCGGTTGGCCACGGTCTCGGGCTGCACCGCCGAAAGTATCACATGGTCGCTGTCGGTGATGATGACCGCGCGGGTGCGACGACCATAGGTGGCGTCTATGAGGCGACCGCTGTCGCGCGCCTCCTGAATGATTCGCTTGATCGGGGCCGACTCGGGACTGATGATCGCGATCACACGCCCCGCTGAGACGATGTTACCAAAACCGATGTTAATGAGCTTGATTTGCATTTCAGCTCCCCCTATTCGATATTCTGCACCTGCTCGCGGATCTTCTCGATTTCGTTCTTCAGTGACAGCCCGATATTGGTGATTTCTATATCGTTGGCCTTGGAGCACAGCGTGTTGACCTCGCGGTTCAGCTCCTGGACCAGGAAGTCCAGCTTGCGGCCCACCGGCTCGCAGTCGTCAAGTAACCTTCGCGCCTGCCCAATGTGGCTCATGAGGCGTACGAGCTCCTCGTCGATACTGGCCCTGTCGGCAAACAGCGCCACCTCGGTGGCAAGCCGCGACTCGTCCGCCTGTGCGCCCGCTAACAGCTCTGCGACGCGGGCTTTGAGTCTGTCCCGGTAATCGGCCACGACCGCGGGCGCTCTGCTGGCAGCCTGCGCGGCAAGGCGTTCCATTGAGTCCAGCCGCTCGGTGAGATCCGCACGCAGCCGTTCTCCTTCGCGGCTGCGCATTTCGATAAGCTCGGTCAGTGCTCCCCCCAGCGCCTCGGCGGCCAGCGCGCGCAGCGCCTCCTCGTCCTCGTCGGCTTCGGTCACGCGCAGCACATCGGGTAGTCCTGCCAGCGTATCGACTTTAAGGCGGCCCCTCGCGCCCAGCGTCGCGGAAAGCTCCCGAATCGCCGCGGCGTAAGCCCGCGCCAGCGGTATGTCGGCCGTAACCTGTTTATGGTCGTCCCGCTCGTTTATATAGTTCAGGTAGACGTCGATATGGCCTCTTACGAGCCGCGCGCTCAGCGCGGCGCGTATCCCCTCCTCCAGAAAGGAAACAGTCCTGTAAAGACGGATCCCCAGATCCAGATTGCGGTGATTGACCGACTTGAGCTCCACCGTTATTTTCCGTCCGTCCCGCACAGCCGTACACCGGCCAAACCCCGTCATGCTGTGTATAATAGCGGTCACCCTCTCCCTGATACGCTCAGAATCACTCTATTATAGCATATACAAATACAATTTAAAGATTTTTCCGCTATTATTGCCGTATTCGTCCGATATTAGCCGATTACCCGGTACAGCTCATCGCTACCCGGCGGCTCAACGGGTAAGACCTCGTTTCCGCGCCGTATCGTGATTTCTCGGTCGGTCATGCGGCCGATGACCGCGGCGGAAATGCCCCGAGCTCCAAGCTCGTCCACAATTTCCCGGCCGTCGGGAGCCGCTATGAGAAGCGATCCGCTCGATATGAGGCGGAAGGGATCAAGCCCCAGCCTGTCGCATATACGCCGCGTACAGGGCAGCACGGGTATCCGCTCGGCATCAACGCAGGCGCCGCATCCCGAAGCCCGGGCCATCTCCCACAGCGCGCCCAGCACGCCCCCCTCGGTGATGTCGTGCATAGCCGTCACCGCAAGCTCCGCCGCGGCCCGCCCCTCGGGAACCACGCTGAGCATTCCGCGCAGACCGCGCAGCGTCTCCTCGTCCTCTGGAATAAGCGCGCCCGCGATGAGATGGCGGTAATCGGCGGCAAGTATCATCGTCCCCTCGATAGCGGCCCATTTGGTCATGACGATCGCGTCTCCCGCCCGCGCTCCGGCCGCCGAAAAAACCCGGCCTAAGGGAGCCTTTCCCATGACCGTGGCCGACAGCACCATCCGGCGGACAGCGTCGGTGACCTCCGTATGCCCGCCTATGATCTCAACGCCCACCTCGGCCGCGGCGGTCTGCGCGTCTTCGATGACGCGCCGCACGTCCTCGGGCCGCGTGTCGGGCGGCGCAAGCACGGTGAGCAGCACCCCCGCGGGCTCGGCTCCGGCTGCGGCGACATCGTTGCAGGATATATGTACCGCCAGCCAGCCAGCGTCCCTATCAGCCGCTGTTATGGGGTCTGTGGACAGCACGCACGCCGCGTCGCCCACCTTCACGCCGCCGCAATCGATCCCGATACCCGGCCGCAGCACCACGTCGTCACGCCGCGGGACGAGCGCTGACAGTACGATGCGCCCGAGCTCCTCACTCGTCAGTTTGCCCAGCTTCATCACTTACCCCTCCCCGCTCGTCATCCCGATGAGCTCGTCCTCGGTCACGACGGGAACGTCAAGCTCCCTGGCCCGGTCGAGCTTAGAGCCGGGCTTATCCCCAGCCAGCAGATAGTCGGTCTTCGCGCTGACGCTTCCCGATACTCGGCCGCCATAGCGCTCGATAAGCTCGCTGGCCTGCTGCCGTGTCAGCGTGGGCAGCGTGCCCGTCAGCACGAATGTCTTTCCGGCAAGCGCACCCTCCCGTACCGCCGCCTCGGCTGGGCGGGGCCGTACGCCCGCCGCCTTGAGCCGCGCCAGCGTCCGCCGCACGCCTTCGTCGGCGAAAAACTCGGTGACCGAGGCCGCGACGGTCTCGCCGATGTCGCGCAGCGCGGTCAATTCCTCCCGCGTCGCCACCTGTACGCGCGCAAGCGTACCAAAATGCCGCGCCAGATCCGCGGCGGTCTTCTCGCCCACGTTCGGTATGCCCAGCCCGTACAGGAACCGCGCAAGCTCGGGCGTTCTCGACCGCTCGATGGCAGCAAGCAGGTTATCAGCCTTTTTTTCGCCAAATCCGGGAAGCCCGACTAGCTTCTCCCGGTCAATCGCGTAGAGGTCGGCCAGATCGCGCATACCAAGTTCCAGATACAAAAGCTCAGCCGTCCGGTCGCTGAACGTTTCGATGTCGAGCGCAGCGCGGGATGCGTAGTGTACGAGGCGCGCGATCAGCTGAGGCGGGCAGGCCAGCGCATTGGTGCACACGATGTGCGCGCCCTTCTCATGAAGCGGCTGGCCACAGGCCGGGTAAACGGCGGGCTTTTGGGCCTCCCGGGTTTCAAGAGAAGGATCGTCCACGCTGCCCATGATCTCGGGAATCACGTCGCCCGAGCGGCGTATCCAGACCCGGCTGCCCAGACGGACGCGCTTGCGTCCGATGTCGCCCCAATTATTAAGCGTGGCCCTGCGCACCGTCGCGCCGGCCAGATCCACCGGATCCAGCTCTGCAACCGGCGTCAGCTTGCCGCTGCGTCCCACCTGCCAGACGATATTGCGCAGTATTGTCGTGATTTCTTCGGCCTCGAACTTGTAGGCGACAGCCCACCGCGGGAATTTCTGCGTATAGCCCAGCGCCTCCCGCGTGCCGAAATCCACGACCTTGACGACCATTCCGTCGATGAGCCAGTCCAGCGCGCCGCGAGCCGCGCCGGCCGCCTCGATCTCCTCTATAAGCGGCTCTATCGCGTCGAAAGCGCGAAAATACGGGCTGACCGGCAGCCGGTTGTCGCGCAGGAAATTAAGCATCTGCTCCTGATCGCGCAGCGTCGCGCCCTCGATGTAGCCCACATTATAGAAAAAGGCGTCGAGCTTCCGTGCCGCCGTCACGGCGGGATTAAGATTGCGCAGCGCTCCTGCCGCGCCGTTGCGCGCGTTCTTGAGCGGATCGGAAGCGGTGCTGTTGTACTCCTCGAGCGCCGACAGGCGCATGAAACCCTCGCCCTGCACCTCCACGACGCCCCGGAAGGGGATTGTGAGCGGCACGGTGCGTATGGTACGCACCTGCGGCAGTATCGCCTCGCCGGTCACGCCGTCGCCCCGGGTCGCCGCGGCGGTCAGATTTCCGTCCTCGTACGTCAGGTTGATGGTAAGCCCGTCCAATTTGTACTCAAGTCCGTAGCGCAGC
Organism: Clostridiales bacterium; assembly: GCA_012515725.1. GTDB lineage: Bacteria > Bacillota > Clostridia > Christensenellales > UMGS416 > JAAYXU01. The sequence goes on from JAAYXU010000061.1 coordinate 18,894, forward strand.
GGGGGAAGACTGCGCCCCTCGCGCTGCGCGAACGCCTCGCGCGCGCGCCGCACCCGCTCGTCCCAGGCCCGCAGCGCGTCGGCCGAGTGTACCTTGTCCATGCTCCACAGCGGCGTGCGGTGCGTATGGCTGGCGAACGCCGCGACCGTCTCGCCCCCCACCCGCTGCGTGGGGGAGTCTGGGAGCGTCACGCCCGTCGACTGCTCGAGCGCCAGCAGCTCGTCGTAGGCCCGGTCGTATTCAGCGTCGGACACAACCGGATCGTCCAGCGTATAGTATGCGTAAGCCCATTCGTTGAGACGGTCTACAAGCTTGCGCATCCTGACCGCTTCGCTCATGGATGCTCTCCTTTCGCGTTACGCGTCGCGGGTGAGCCCCGCGACGGCTTCTTTGAGCGTGTGTATGCCCCGCCCCTCGAAGGCCACGGTTAGTTTCCGGTCGGCTCCCTCCCCCGCCTCGCCGATGACGACGCCCGAGCCGAACGTACTGTGCCGCACGCGGTCGCCGGTGCGGAAAAATTCTCCGGCCGCCGCGGGCCGTGAGCGGGGCGCGGACGCGCCCTGCGGCTGGGAGCGGAGCACGGGCATGCCCAGCGGCCGGGCGGGAGCGGCGGAGCGCGGAGCCGTCGGACGTGCCAGCGACACGGACGAGCGGTTTTTCCCTGTGAGCCCCGAGTTAACGCACGAGCGCGGCATCTCCCGCAGAAAGCGGGAGGGCATGTTGTTCTGCTGAGTCCCAAAGAGCAGACGCTGTCTGCAGCATGTCAGGTACAGCCTGTCCCTGGCGCGGGTGATGGCGACATAGCACAGCCTCCGCTCCTCTTCCATACCCGATTCATCGGCGAGCGCCCGCTGGTGAGGGAATATCCCTTCCTCCATCCCGACCACGAACACCGCGGGAAACTCCAGACCCTTGGCGGCGTGCATCGTCATGAGCGAAATCGCCCGCTGCCCCTCCCGCATCGCGTCCAGATCGGTCACAAGCGCCACGTTTTCCAGGAAATCCTCGAGCGTTGGCTCCTCGCGCCCCTCGGCAAACTCCTGCACCGCCGAAAGCAGCTCCGAGAGGTTCTGCAGCCTTCCCTCGGCCTCGTCGGTGTTCTGGTCGGCATACATACTCCGGATACCGGTTTCCTCGAGCGCCCAGTCCACGAACGCGGACAGCTCTAGCGCCTCGCGCTGCGCCCGGAGCCGCTCGATGAGCCGCGCGAACTCCCTCACCTTTGCCGCCGGACGCGCCGAGACCGTCTCCTCCAGCGCCGCGTCGTCGCACAGTAGCTCTAGGACGGGTCTGCCGGTTTGGAGAGCCCGCTGCTTTAGTTTCTCCACCGTGACCTCTCCGATACCCCGCCTGGGAGTATTGATGATCCGTTCCAGGCAGACCATGTCGGAGGGATTGACCGTCAGGCGCAGATAGGCGATCATGTCCTTGATCTCCGCCCGGTCGTAGAACCGGGTGCCACCGTATATCCGGTACGGTATACCCCTGCGCATGAGCGCTTCCTCCAGAGAGCGCGACTGTGCGTTGAGGCGGTATAGCACCGCGATATCGCCATAGCTGAGCTCACGCGCGAGTCCCGAGATCGTGTCGCATACGAACCGCGCTTCGTCGCGCTCGGTGTCGGCGGTGTGCAGCGTGACACGCTCGCCACCCTTGCGGTCGGTCCAGAGCGTTTTTTCCTTTCGCCCGACGTTGTGGGCGATGACGGCGTTAGCGGTGTCGAGTATTATCGACGTCGAGCGATAGTTACGCTCCAGCCGGATGACATTCGCGTCGGGAAAATCCTTTTCAAAATTGAGTATGTTTTGTATGTTCGCGCCGCGCCAGCCGTATATCGACTGGTCGTCGTCGCCCACCACGCACAGGTTCCGGTGCTGGGAGCTGAGCAGCTTGACGAGCTGGTACTGCGCCTCGTTCGTGTCCTGATACTCGTCAACATGGATGTAGCGGAAACGCCGCCTGTACTCGTCGAGCACATCGGGGCACGCCACGAACAGCTCCAGCGGGCGCACGAGCAGATCGTCGAAGTCGAGCGCGTTGTTTTCGCGCAGTATCTCGTCGTAACGACGGTAAACAGCCGCGATCTTCTCTCCGCGGAAATCGGTTTTCATTAGCTCCCGGCCGTATTCGTCGGGGCCCATCAGCTTATTCTTCGCGCTGCTAATAAGACTGCGTACCGTGCGGGGCGCATAGTACCGGTCGCTCAGGTTCGCCTCGGCAAGGCACTGCTTGACGACCTTGATGCTGTCGTCGTCGTCGTATATCGAAAACCACCGCGAGTACCCGGGCAGGCGCTCGATGCTGCGGCGCAGTAGCTGCACGCAGGCCGCGTGGAACGTGCTGACCCACATGCTCTCCACACGCTCCCCCACCATGGCCGCGATCCGGTCGCGCATCTCCCGCGCCGCCTTGTTCGTGAACGTTATGGCCAGTATCTCCCAGGGCGCGGCCATCTGCTGATCCAATATGTAGGCGATTCGGTGGGTCAGCGTACGGGTTTTGCCCGAACCCGCGCCGGCCAGTATGAGAAGCGGCCCCTGCGTACTGAGTACGGCTTGCCGCTGCATTTCGTTGAGTCTGTCGATATCCACTGCCATTCCGCTTATTTCTCCCCGTCGTTCATCCTCGCCAGTATGGCCCGGTATCCCCCGGCCCCGTAGAGGAGGCAGCGGTTAATGCGGCTGATGGTCGCGGTGCTGGCTCCGGTGCGATCGACGATCTGCTGGTATGTCACCCGGTCGCGCAGCATCCGGGCCACCTGCAGGCGCTGCGCCATGGCCTGTATCTCATGGATCGTGCACAGATCCTCGAAAAAGCGATAGCAATCCTCCTTGGTCTCAAGGCGGAGTATCGCATCGTAAAGATAGCCTATGTCCTCGCTGTCGATAACCGGCGTATGCTGCATTGCCCCCAGTCCTCCTCCGGCGTTTTCTCTCACATTTTAGCACACTAAAGCGGATTTGGGAAGGAGGAGGCAGCGCGCTAGGAGGCAATATTCCCGTAAATAGACTCTATTTCCCTTTCGTTGCGGACAAATATATCTACGATATCAGGGTCAAAATTCGAATTCGCGCCATTTTTAATGATCTCAATGCTCTCCGCGTGGGAGCATGCCTTTTTATATACCCTGTCGGACCGAAGCGCGTCATACACATCGACAACCGCCATGATCCTCGCTGACAAAGGGATGTTTTCACCGGCCAAACGATTGGGATATCCTTCCCCGTTCCATTTTTCATGGTGATACTGAGCAATGCTGATGGCAAGATCGAAAAACTTGTTGTCGGGGTACATTGCCTGCACTTCCCTGAGGATATTCGTGCCGATCGTAGTATGGGATTTCATGATTTCCAGCTCTTCGGGCATAAGCTGGCCCGGTTTTAATAAAATGCTGTCGGGAATCCCCACTTTCCCGATATCATGCAGGGAACACACCTTATAAATATTTTCTATATAATCGTCCGTGATGTAGTTTCGATATTTGGGCAGATCCCGGAGCTTGCATGTTAGGTATTTACACAGCTCCGAAACCCTGCCTATATGAACGCCCGTATCATCGTCGCGGCACTCGGATAGCTTTACCATCGCATAGATCGTGGACATCTGCGCTTCAACGAGCGTTCTTTCCTTCTCATAACTGGCTATATACTCCCTTTCGTTATAAGCGGCAAAAATGCCGACACAAAAAGCCACCAGAACATATATGATGACCCGTGTAATCCAGTTAAGGGGATCCTGTGCCTCGTTTAAGTATACGATCAGGGGCATAAAGGGACCGACCATCAATCCCGACAGCAGCGCGTGCACGACCGCTTTTCTGTGTCCGTTCGTAATCGCCGCCAGCGTAATGGGGATATACATGAGATTGGGATAGACCTTATTCGTGCCTCCGGTTAAATATACGATCCCTGTTATTAATATACTCATTAAGTAAGAGATAACCAAAAAGTCTTTCTTTTTAAGGTTGATCCGGTATCTGTTGATTTGAATGACATAACTGCGCATCCTGACACACTCCCGACAGCCGTTGAAAATTCCTGCAAATTTCTCAATA
>JAAYXU010000062.1 GCA_012515725.1 Clostridiales bacterium
CCTGCGCGCGGTAATTGCGGGCCACGACGCGCAGCGCGGCCAGCAGACACGTCACTGCCGGATGGTGCAGCACCGGACGCCTGTTGTCGAGAAATACGGGGACGCCGTGCCGGGCGAATATCCGCGCCACGCGGGGCGCGTATTCGGCCAGATCGCCGCACACCACTGCGATATCCCGCCAGCGAAGTCCTTCCTCGCGCACAAGACGCGCCACGCATCCCGCCGCGGACTCCACCTCGTCCTCGGGCGTAGCGGCCTCCAGCAGGCGCACCGCGCCGCCGGATCCGCGCAAAAGGGGAGCGGGATAGGCGTAGAGCCAGCGCTCCAGATGGTCTATTTCGGGCGCGCGGCCCGTGACGCTGCCAGGCGGGCGCGCCACGCGCTCCACCCGGACCGGCTGCCCGGCCCGCTCCGCCATGTCCCGGAGCGCCTCAAGGCTGTGCCGCCCGGCCTCGAATGCCAGCGCGTCGGGATCCCCGTCGCCGCACAGCGTGAGCGCCACCGTCAGATCGCCGCAGACCTCCAGGAGCGCACCCAGCATCCGTACGGTGCGCGGGGGCAGATAGTCGAAAGCGTCTACGAATACGGGGGTTCCGCGCAGATACTGCGCCCGGGGCAGCGTGTCGATGAATGCCGCCATACGATCCTCGGAGTCCATATAGCGCCGCCCTGCCAGAAACGCGTCGAACGCCCGATAGAGCGCGGCCACGTCGCGCAGCTTGCGGGGCAGCAGCTCCTCGCCCTGCGCCGCGGCCAGCAGCCGGTCGGGCGTCACATCGAAGTTTTTAAGATCAGCCAGCAGATCGGCCATACCGGCGGCGAAACCCGGCCGCGCGGCCACCCTGCCAAAGACCGAGAGATCCGGCATTGTGTCCTCGGCCGCGCGGCGCAGCGCCATCGCCTTTCCCCTGCGGTCGATGACGGCGGCCCGCGGGCCGCCAACCCGCGAGAACACATCCTCTATGAGCCGCGTGGGGCTCATGACCTCGATCGATAGGAGCCCCGGTACGCCCAGCGTCGTAATGAGAGAGCGCTCGGCTTCCAGCGTGTACTGCTCGGGCACGATGAGCAGCGCGGGGCGTCCGCTCCGGGCCGCCGCGCCGATCCGCTCGTGTATAAGGCGGCTTTTGCCGCTGCCCGCCCGCCCGGCGATGACCGTAAGCCCCATATCCACGCCTCCCTTCACTGCTCCTATTATAGCATAAAGGCTGTCCCGTTTGCGGTACGGTCTCGCCGGATCCGGGGTAAAATAGCAGGAGGCTACTGTTTGTTCTTTGCTTATTTAGGTTCTGAATTAAGGTGTTGCTCCGCTTGGTCTTCTTTGCTGGTTCGGGTTCTGAATAAGAGGTTGATGCTCCGCTGGTTTTTCATGTTCTGAAGATGAGGTTGACGCTCCGCTGGGGTACCTTTCTGCCTTGATGCAGAAAGGTACCAAAGAAATCAAGATGTTTCAAGTCGGCCTCCGGCACTACGTGCCGGGACGAGAACAGCCCTCCTCCGCGTATGCTGCGGCTTCGCCTCCGCCGTCTCCGGAGGGCGTGTTCTCTGCCTCCGAGAAACATCAGGGGAACGTTATATAGAGTAAGGGGCGACGCGAGCGTCGCCCTGCTATAATCAGGCACAGCAATAAGAACGCAGTTTATTACTAACCATGTGATAATCTCTTGGGCTTTTCTCATGTACCAATTAAAGAATGTACTACTCATAAGCCTGATCTGTAGCGGGGTCCGGGTCCAGCACATACGAATTTTGATCAATATGGTTCTTGTCCCTTCGCTTTCGTATGTGCTGGACACTTTCACGCTGAAAGTGGCATCTGTTAAGCCCATATTACTGCTGTGCAAAGAGGTTATTCCAGGAAACATCGGGGGGACGTTATTTAGAGTAGGGGCGACGTGGGCGGAAGCCTGCTTTTTCTTTGAATGCCGGAAAAAACTTAGCGGAGGGGTATTGACAGGCCTCTCATCCCGGAGTATACTAACCGTACTAGTATGGTTAATACACTTGTGAGAGGAGACGCCGCCATGCTTTCGGTGGACAAGATGTCCCGCAAACCGATATACGAGCAGATAATAGAGGGCGTGGAGGAGCTGATCGCCCGGGGCGAATTTACCGCGGGCGACCAGCTGCCCTCTGTGCGCACACTGGCGGTGCAGCTGGCGGTCAATCCCAACACGCTGCAGAAAGCCTATGCGGAGCTGGAGCGTATGGGGCTGTGCCGCTCGGCGCCGGGCAGTGGACGATTCATCACGCCCGAGGCGGGGGAGGCAGTGCGCGCGCTGCGCCACGGGCGGCTGGCGGAGCTGTCCAGTATGACGCAGGAGCTACGGCGCTCGGGCGTTCCTCTCAACGAAATACTGGAATGTGTTCGACAATCATACGGCGGGCCATGCGGCTCCGGGGAGGATTGAAATGATAACGGCAACCAACGTCACCAAACGCTTCGAGCGGCACGTCGCGCTCGAAGAGCTCACCTGCGAGATACCAAAGGGATGCGTGTACGGTCTGGTGGGCAGCAACGGCGCAGGTAAGTCCACGTTCCTGCGGATCGTCACCGGCGTATACCGGCCCGACAAGGGCAGCCTGTGCGTGGAGGGATGGCCCGTCTATGAGCGTCCCGCGATCAAGGAACGCATGGCATTCGTGCCCGACGAGCTCTACTTCCTGCCCCAGGCCACGCTTACCCGCATGGAGGCGTTCTACGCGGCCAGCTATCCGCGATTCGACCGCAAGCGCTTCGCGCAGCTTACCGAAGCCTTTGGGCTCGACCCCGGCGCACGCCTTGGCACATTCAGCAAGGGAATGCGCAGGCAGTCGGCGATACTGCTTACGCTCTCGACGATGGCGGACTATCTCTTCTTTGACGAGACGTTTGACGGGCTGGACCCGGTCATGCGCAGCTTCGTTAAAAGGATACTGTACGCCGATATGGCCGAGCGCGGCGCGACGGTGGTCGTAACCAGCCATTCGCTCAGGGAACTCGAGGACACATGCGACCAGCTGGCGCTGCTTCACGCGGGACGCATCCTTTTTGACAGCGACGTGCAGAACCTGAAAACGTCCCTTTTCAAGGTACAGGCCGCGTTCGGCTTCGAGTACGACGCATCTCTTTTCGAGGGAATCGACGTCGTGCGCATGAGCAGGCAGGGCAGCGTGTCCAGCCTCATCGTGCGGGGCGACCGCGACGCTGTGTCGGCCCATATACGCGGGAATAACCCGACGCTTTTTGAGATACTGCCGCTGTCGCTCGAGGAGGTTTTCGTACACGAGATGGAGGCGCTGGGCTACGCATTCGACGACGCGGTGCCCGAGGGGGAGGATAAGAAATGAAACGCACATTCTTTAGCGGCGGCCTGTACCGGGACGCGCTGCGGCAACTGAAGGCCTTCGGTATCGTATTCGGCGTGATATCGGCCGCGATTTCGGTCGCGATCGTGATCATCGCATATTATTCCAGCATCGATCCGGTCAGCGGCCAGATCAATTTCGCCAGAATACCCCCGCCCAGCGCGGCCCTTGTCGCTCCGGTGCTTCTTGGGATCGTATTTGCGGGCACGTTGATGCTTATATTCCGGGCGTTTTCGTTCCTCACCAGCCGCGCCGCCAGCGACCTGTGGCACAGCCTGCCCGGAACGCGGGTCAGCACGGCGGTGAGCCTGGTCGCGGCGGCGCTGACATGGCTATACGGCATCATCACCGTGACGCTGCTCTTAACGTGGGCGACGTATGCCATCACCGGTCTTCCGTTCAACGCGCTGTATGTGCCGTATCTGCTGCTTGGATACTCCGCCGCCGCCACGCTGGTGGCGGGCGCGGCCCTCGTGGGAGTGAGCGTCACCGGCACTGCTTTCTCGGCGTTCATCGTCATGGGCCTGACGCTGTATCTGCCCCGGTTCGTGCTGCTCATCTATGCGCACATCGTGCCGGTGGTCGCGCCCGTCGTGTACATGTCGGATATGGGGCTGCTCGGAAACCCCGCCTTTCATCTGCCATCGGCGCTGACATTCGCGTTGTTCGATCGTTTATTTGGCATGGGGCTTATAAATACCGGGATGTCGGAACTGTTCGTTTTCAAAGGAGGCATCGCGTACACGGCCGCGCTTGGCGCGATTACGCTGCTGCTGGGCGTACTGCTCTACCGCGTCCGCCGCTCCGAGATAGCCGGAAACAGCGCGCCCAACAGACCGATGCAGCATATATTCCGGTGCGCGCTGACACTGCCGATACTGCTCATTGGAGCGGGCATGGGTCTGGCCCGCGAGCTGAACCCATCGGCCAAAATCGTTATTCTGGTCCTGTCCATGACGGTCTACTTCTGCTATGAGCTCATTACGACGCGAAAGGCCCGCAGTCTTCTGGCGGCGGCCCCGCTCTATCCGGCGGTGGTTGCGGCTACGGCGGCATTGGCGCTGATCGCCGCGGGCGTGGGCGACCGCTTGCTTCATGCGATTCCGTCGCCCGGCGATGTGAAATCGGTTTGCATCAACGTAAACGCCGGTTATTCCGATACGCCAAACTATAACGAGCTCATGACCGAGCGGATCCGGTACGAGGACCCGGTGATCGCCGAACTGCTCGTGGACGGGCTGCGCAAGACCGTGGAGCATATTAAGAGCGACTACCGCA
>JAAYXU010000063.1 GCA_012515725.1 Clostridiales bacterium
ATATATTCGCGCTGCCTGACGAGCGCCCCGACGTCACGGCTTCGGTGGTGCTTCACCTATCATACGGGACACTGCCGACCGACAAGGTGGAGGCGATCCGCAATCTGGTAGCGGGAAGCGTATCGGGGCTGTCCACGCAGAACGTGTCGGTGGTCGACTCGAACATGAATCTGCTTGGCGGCGGAAACGAGAACGTTTTTGGCCTGACGTCCGAGCGCTACATACTGCAAAAGAGTCTCGAAAAGGATTTTGAGTCGCGGATCCTTTCGATGCTGGAGCCGCTATTCGGAGACGGGCAGGTCATGGCCGCGGTCAGCGTTGCGCTGAACTTCGACGCGCAGTCGACCGAGAGCGTGCTCTATGACGGAGGCGCGCCCGTGACCCACGAGGAAATTCGTGACAAAGGCCCCGCCGGGGAGGACGCGCAGCTCGGTTCAAGCTCCTCGCAGACCTCTACGACCTATCAGGTCAACCAGACGATCAAGCGTCTGGAGCAGGCCCAGGGATCTATACAGGATATAAAGGCCTCGGTGATCGTGAACCGGGACAGCCTGGACGCGGGCGCTATCGAGCAGATACGGGACATTACAGCGTATGCCATGGGGGCCGGGGGTGAGTCGGTTATTGTGGCCGCGCTGCCCTTTGTAGAGATCTCAGACCCGGAAACGGTTCCCGCCGCACCCGGAGAAGCGCCCGAGTGGCTGACCGAGAAGCTGATACTGGGCGCCGCAGGTCTCCTGCTCGCGTTTGTGCTTGCGCTTGTGGGAATAATGACGTTCCGGAAAAAACCGGTCGCCGCCGCCCGCGCGGAGCAGCCCGAAGCCGCCCCCGATGAAGAGCCTCCCGAAATGGTGCGCGAACTAAGCTATAAGCAGGAGATCGAAAAATTTGTGGACAAGCGACCCGATGAAGTCGCCCGGCTGCTGAAACAATGGATAGCAGAGTAGAGCTTGAAACGGGGAAGCCTACGGCAAACGCCAGCGGACTCAAGGGGAAGGTAAAGGCGGCGCATCTTCTTATATCTCTGGGCAAGGAAACCGCCAGCAAGGTAATGCGGCACCTGAGTGAGGAAGAAATCCGCACGATTACCTTTGAGATCGTCAACAGTCAGGCGGTTGACGCGCAGGATCGCGCCGCGATACTGGACGAGTTCTATCACATTTGTCTGGCCCAGGAGCATTTCTCCTCGGGCGGGGTCGACTACGCGGCAAATCTGTTAAACGACGTGATGGGACCTCAGCGCTCGATGGAGATCATATCGGACCTGGTGAGCCTTAATAAATCCAAGCCCTTTGAGTTCATGCGGAAGGTGGATCCGGCCGAGGTATTCAACTACATACAGCACGAGGCCGACCAGACCATCGCTTTTATACTCTCGTACCTGCGTCCCCAGCAGTCAGCGATGGTGCTCTCGATGCTGCCCCAGGAGCGTCAGGCGGCCATCGCGGTCAAGATCGCGATGATCGACAAGATCCCTCCCGACATAATCGATGATATTGAAAAGGTCATGGAGAGGAAGTTCATGAGCTCCGCCAGCGCGTCCTTTACGAAGACCGAGGGCGTCGATGTGCTGGTCGATATACTCAATTCCGTGGAACGCTCCACGGAGAAGCTAATATTCGAGGTGCTTGGCGAGCAGGACGAAAAGCTCGCCGATGAGGTGCGCAAGCGCATGTTCGTATTCGAGGACATCGCTACGCTGGGCAGCAAGGAGATACAGAGGTTCCTTGGCGATGTGGACACGAGCGAGCTTGCCATCGCGCTCAAGGTAGCGACCGAGGACTTGAAGCAGCTCATACTGTCAAATATGTCCAAGCGCGCCGGCGACGTGCTGCGCGAGGAGATGGATCTTATGGGACCGGTTCGCCTGAGCGAGGTAGAAAAAGCGCAGCAGTCGATTGTCAATATAATAAGGCGGCTCGATGAAAAGGGCGAGATCATGATCCGCAAGAGCGGAGAGGATGAGATCATTGAGTAACATATTTAAAAGCAGTGTCGTCGCGATCGACAGGGATACCTATACGGTGGGTATTGCCGCACCGGCTATGCCGCGCGCCGTGGCCCGTATGGAAGCCCCGCCTCCGGCGGCGCAGCTGTCGGCCGCGTCGGCCGAGGCGCGCCGCATCATCGAAAACGCCCAGAGGAAGGCGGGCGACATACTGGCCGAGGCGCGCCGCGCGAGCGAGGAAATGCAGCGCTCCGCGTACGAAAAAGGGCAGCAGCAGGCGCGCCAGAGATGGCAGAAGACAATCGAGCAGGCCCAGGCGGCGCTCCATGGGATACTCACGGAGCGCGAGGCGATTGCCATGCGGCATGAGGAGGATCTAGTCAATCTCGCGCTTCATATCGCGCGCAAGATCATCGCCGAAAGCATCGAGTACGACCGGAGCGTGCTGACCCGGATATTTAAGGCGGCGCTCGGGCGGATCAAGGCCGAAAACGAGCAGATCAGGGTTCGTCTGAGCCTTGCGTATATGGACGCGATCATACCCGACGAGCTGGGGGTCGAGGTCGTGCCCGACCGCACCCTTGACAGTGATGAGTGCCTCGTCGAGACCGAAAACGGCGAGGTCAGCATCAGTATCGACAGCCAGCTTAACGAGATCGGAAGCGAACTGCGGACACTGACAGTATGATATGAAGCAGATCGATTTTGCTAAATACCATGAAAGGCTGGATTCGGCCGACACGCTCGAATATGTGGGTAAGGTCAAGAGAATCGTGGGGCTTGGCATCGCGTCGACCGGCCCCATGGCCGATATCGGCACGCTGTGCCGCGTGTACCGCAAGCAGGGGGACGAGCGGTTCATCAACGCCGAGATCATGGGCTTTTCCGACAATATGATGCTGCTCATGCCCTACGGCGACCTGCGGGGCATAGGCATAGGCAGCCGCGTCGTTTCGACGAAGCGGCCTCTGGAGGTGGCGCTTAGCGACGGTCTAACGGGCCGCGTGCTTGATGGGCTTGGAAACCCGATCGACTCGGACGAGCCGCGCAGCATCGAGCGGTACCGCAGCGTCGAGGCCGAGCCGCCCAATCCGCTGACCCGCGGCGGCATCGTTAGCCCCATCCATCTGGGAGTGCGGTGCATGGACGCGATGCTCACATGCGGCCAGGGCCAGCGCATAGGTATATTCGCGGGCAGCGGCGTGGGCAAGAGCACGCTGCTTGGAATGATCGCTCGCAATTCGGGCGCCGATGTGAACGTCATCGCGCTTGTAGGTGAGCGGGGCCGCGAGGTAAAGGAATTCCTCGACAACGATCTTAAGCAAGAGGGCCTCCGCCGCTCGGTCGTCGTCGTGGCGACGTCCGACCAGCCGGCGCTGGTGCGGGTCAAGGCCGCGCTGGTCGCTACCACGATCGCCGAATACTACCGCGACCAGGGCAAGCGCGTGCTGCTCATGATGGACTCGCTGACCCGGTTCGCGATGGCGCAGCGCGAGGTGGGGCTCGCGGTCGGAGAGCCGCCCGTCGCGCGCGGATATACGCCCTCGGTTCTGGCCATGCTGCCTCGCCTGCTGGAGCGCACCGGCTGCTCGGAGCGGTCGTCGATCACCGCGATCTATACGGTGCTGGTCGAGGGCGACGAGATGAATGAGCCAATATCCGACGCGGTGCGGGGCATACTGGACGGACACGTTGTGCTGTCCCGCCGTCTGGCCTCGGCCAACCACTATCCGGCCATCGACGTTCTCTCGAGCGTCAGCCGTGTCATGCCGGGCATCGTGTCCCGCGAGCACCTGGACGCGGCCTCGGAGATACGGGATCTGCTGGCTGTGTACGACGAGGCCCGGGATCTTATCAATATCGGCGCATACAAGCCCGGGAGCAATCCGCGCATCGACCGCGCGATCGCGCGCAACGATGAAATCAACCGATTCCTCAGGCAGGGCGTGGACGAGAAGGGCTCCTACGAGGACACCATAGACGAGCTCATACGGCTCGCGCGGCCGTAGCGCATGAAAAAGTTCCGGTTTACTCTCGAGGCGGTGCTTGCCTGTGAGCGCCGACGCGAAAAGAACGATATTGCCGCGCTGGCAGCCGTCCGGGCGCACATCCGCGAGAAGCTTAATCTGCGCGAGCAGCTGGGACGGCAAATCGACGCGCTTGAAGCCCGGGCCGCGGAAAGCACCGCCGGGGACCTGCGCGAGCGCGCCGGCTTTACGCAGTGGCTCATACAGGATCGGATACGGCTCGCAGACGAAGCGGACGCGCTGCGAACCGACGAACAGGCCTGCCTTGCCGCCCTGCATGAGACCCGGAAACGCGTCCGGATGCTGGAAAAGGTCCGCGAGACGCAGCTGGCGCAGTACGAGTCCTCCCTGGGCAGACAGCAGGACAGGGAAATGGAAGAAATCACAGCCCGCTATATGAGGTATCATCATGGATAGTAAGACAGCGATAGACAACGAACGGTCAGTGGTCGCGGAGACCGCGAAGAAGAAGCTCCGGCTTGCCGGACTAACGGGACGCGGAGACGCGCAAGACAAGACCGGATCCGCGCAATCTATTAAAAAACTGAACCCGAAGACGCTCATTCGGACTGGAGCGATGGTGCTGGGGCTGTCTCTGGCGCTGTCGGCCGTCGCTTTTTTCGCGCTGGATCTGGCAGGGTGGCGCAGCGGTATGCGGGACACGCTGACCGATATACTGATCGGCAGGGAGAAGCAGGTCATAGAGGCCGAGCTTGCGCTCGGGTTCGAGGGCCGCGTCTCCGAAGCCGTCGAGGAGGCCCTGGCCGAGGAACGGGCCGCGCTTGACGCCCAACGCCAAGCGCTTGACTCTCGCGAGCGGGAACTCGGACAGAGGGAATCAGCGATCGCGCACAGGGAGTATGAGGCCGCCCGGGCGCTCGAGGAGATAGCGGCGCGGCGCAGAGAAGCCGACGCGCTGGCGGCAAAGGCCGAGGGGAAGCTCAATGACATCGCGGCGCTGTGTGCGCTCTACGAGTCCATGGAGCCCGAGAGCGCCGCGTCCATCATGGAGAAGATGGACGACGTCAAAACGCTGGCCGCAATACTCTCCAGTATGGAAAATAAGCGCGCCGCCGCGATATTAGAGGTTATGGAAAGCGCCAAAGCCGCCGATATACTCAATAGGATCGGATCTTAGGCTCCATATGAGAAACAGGCGGTGTATGAATGCAGATACCACTCCTATCCTGGGGCCCGTCCGAAAGTCCAGCGGACTTGACGGGCCTTTCTCATCCGGGCGGCAGCGAGCAGACGCAGGAAGCTATCGCTTTTTCGGCGCTGCTGCTGACCGCGCAGGCACACCTTTGCGGCATGATCAGCGCTCAGCAGCCCGCGGACACCTTGTCCGCCGAGTCGCTCGAATCGCCTGAGGAAGCGCCGGACGAGGACGAGCCGGGCGACGTCGAAACGCCCGAGCTTACGGCAGCGGACGCCGTCGCTCTCCCCGTCTATCCCGACCTTCCGCAAACCGAAAAATCAGACGCCCCCGCTCCGGCGCTCTCCCCCATAGAGCCCGCTGCCATTGCGATCGCGGAGCATGACCCGGCCGCTCAAATCGCGCCGCGGCAGGTACCAGGCGGCACTCAGACCACGCCTCCCTTCCCTTCCCCTGATAAATCCGCGCAAACCGCGAACGCGCCGCACGGTACGGATACAGCCGCGCTCCATCCGGCAGCCCTGCGGTCTGAACCGGCCGCAGAGCGCGGGCAGGCCGACGCACGGGCAGCGGGCACACCCGGCGACCCCGCGGGAGCAGCGCCCATTGGAGGCGCGGCAAAGGCCCCCGGTTCCTCCGGTACCGCGGCATCTACGCGCGCCGGAGAGCCGTCGCATCGGGAACCGGATATATCCGCGCCGCAGGCGGCAGCCGACGCGTGGGCCGAGACGCGCGGCGTGCGGTGGGATCAGGCGGCAGCCGCGCGGGAGGATACGCAGACCGATGTCCCCGAATCCGGTATCGGAAAGGGCGACAAAGCGCCGGGCCGCGGGGATTCCGTCGAACAGCCCTCCTTCGAACAGGCGCTCTCCCCGGCCATTAGAGAGGCGGCAGCGGACGCAAACCCGGCGGACAAGCTTTTCGTACGTCACGAACCCATAGTAGAACAGCTCCTCTACAAGCTCGACTTCCAGGCGCTCAAGCGGGGCGGCACGCTCCGCATCGCGCTTAAGCCCGACGATCTGGGCGGCGTCACGATCCGCATGGAAGCCTCCCCGGAGGGCGTACTCGTGCGCATAGAGGCCGACAGCGCCCAGGTGCGCGAGGCGCTCGACAGCCAGCTTGGACAGCTCACAGCGTCGCTTCGTGACTGCGGCGTTACCGCTCAAGCCATACGGGTGCAGCCCGGAGACGCGCATGAGCACGCCGCGGGTATGCAGTCCGACACGCTGCTCTCGGGCGGTCAGGGCAGGCAGCCCGGAAACGCGCGTCCAGGGGGCCTGTTCCGCGGCCCCGAAACTACCCCGGATACATCGCCGCAGCCCGAAATGACTACGGCGCGGCGCATCACGGGCATCAATCTGTACGCATGACGAGGTGATTTAGAATGCCTGATGTTAACACGGTCGCCGGAGCGGGCCACGCTTCCGGCACGAGCCGCACGCAGACCGCAGGAAGCTCGCTTGGATCGATCGACTTCATGCAGATACTGGTCGCGCAGCTGCGCCATCAGGATCCATTAAGCCCGATGGAGGACAAGGAATTTGTCACGCAGCTCGCGCAGTTCTCGATGCTCGAGAGCATCAACGCCATGAATGCGGGATTCTCCCGGATGGAGGGGCTTGAGCTGCTGGGCAAGCAGGTTCTGGCCGTGCGCGCCCAGACGCAGGAAGTAATATCAGGAACCGTCGAGTCCGCGCGCTTTGACAACGGCCAGATGCGGCTCTTTGTGATGGGTCAGCCCGTCAGCCTCACGGAGGTGGTTTGGATCGGCACGCAGGCAGCGCAGCCTGAAGCGATCGCGCAGACCGCGCCGGAGCTGTCCCCCGACGGCCTGGAGAGAGCCGTTCAAATCGTGGAGATGGCCCAGCAGTTCCTGGGCACGCCCTATGTCTACGGAGCCGAGTCGCCCGAGGACGGCTTTGACTGCACCGGATTTACACAGTATCTGTATAAGCAGTTCGGCATTTCTTTGGCCCGCACCGCGCAGGGACAGGGCTACAATACGCCCGGAGCCCGCATTAATGACGTCCGGGATCTCAGGATCGGCGATCTTGTGTACCTGAATACCGTTCCGGACGATGAGGATCTCTCCGACCACGCCGGTATCTATATCGGCAACGGCCAGTTCATACACGCCAGCAGCAGCATGGGCGAGGTCGTCATATCCGATATAGACAGCGGGTATTACAGCAGAGTTTTTTCATGGGGCGTCCGGGTATTCGAATAACCCGCCCCAATCCGGCCGGTACATCCGGCCATTACGCTGAGCCGCAGGCTCGAAAGGATGAGTCAATATGCTTCGTTCCATGTTTTCCGGCGTTTCCGGTCTGACCGCGCACCAACTGAAAATGGACGTCATCGGCAACAACATAGCCAACGTCAACACGACCGCCTTTAAAAGCAGCTCGATCTCTTTCCAGGATCTTTTCAGCCAGACCATTAAAGCTCCGACGCAGCCCACGCTTGAGGGACGGGGAGGAACCAACCCCCAGCAGGTGGGCCTGGGCGTGCATGTAGGCGGCATATCGGTACTCCACGAGGGCGGAAGCATACAGAGCACCGGCAATCCCAACGATCTGGCGGTCGACGGAGACGGATTCTTCGTCGTAACCGACGGGTCTGCGCAGTACTATACGCGGGCCGGTAATTTTCAGATAGACGGCTCGGGAAACCTGGCGACGAGCAACGGCTCCCTGGTGCTGGGCTGGAATCTGGCAAGCGGTGAGACGCTCGACGTTACCAAGCCGCTCGAGCCTATCAATCTGGCCAACATATCGATGCCGGCGCGGGCTACGTCGGAGCTAAATATCGCGGGCAATATCGACAGCGCGATGGAAGTCTACGACAGCGTGAACGACGAAAACTACGCGCTGTGCGACGTGACCATATACGACTCGCTGGGCGCCGCGCATGTACTCACGTTCAAGTTTATGAAGACCGCCGCCAATGAGTTCGAGTACGAGGTGCTCGAAAACGACGCGGCCATGTCCATTACATCGGGCAGTACTGGCGGCGCGTTTACGTTCGACGGCTCGGGGAAGCTTGGCTCGGCTACGCCCGTGGGGCTGAACCTGTCCTTCTCAAACGGAGCGCAGGCGATTTCGCTCGCGCCTGCGGATATTCGATTCGATTCGGAGAAATTCATACAGTTCGCGAACACGAACTCGGTTTCAATAGTGAACGACGGATACTCATCGGGAAGCCTTTCCGACTACGGTATCGACGGAAACGGCACGCTGATGGGCGTTTTCTCCAACGGTATGCAGCGGGCCATCGGCGCGCTCGCGATCGCGGTATTTCCGAACACGTCGGGCCTTGAGAAGATCGGCAATAACGAGTACACGACCTCCTGGAACTCGGGCGGGGCCGATATCGGACTTGCGGGCACCGGGGGACGGGGCACAATAGCGACCTATTCGCTCGAAATGTCCAACGTGGACCTTGCCAACGAGTTTACCGAGATGATCATCGCGCAGCGCGGATTCCAGGCCAATTCCCGGATCATCACGACAGCCGATGAAATGCTTCAGGAGCTCGTGAATCTCAAGCGCTGACGCGCCGCGGAGCAGCGCGCCCGCCGCAAGCGGGCGCGCGCCATTTTCAAAGGCAGGTGACGAAAACAAATGATCGTGCTCACACAGCTCAACGGGGACCCAATATATGTGAACTTCGCCACAATCGAGTACATCGAGGAGGTACCCCACACCATTATCACAACACTGTCCAATAACCGGATCATCGTCAAGGAGACGGCCCGTCAGATCATCGAGCAGGGCCTTGCGCTCAGGGATCGGACCTCGGACATAAACCGGGGAGCGTGAGATCATGGGAATGACTGCGCTCCTTGGGATGCTGCTGGGCATTGGCCTTGTTATCTTTTCGATACTGTTTGACGGGTCCCCGATTACGGATTTTTTCGACTTATCTTCGGTAATGATCGTATTCGGGGGAACGTTCTGCTCGCTGCTGCTCCAGTATCCGCTGGAGTCCTTCGTGAAGGCGGGCCGCTCAGTCGTCAGGGTTATTACCTATAAGAACAAGGATCTTGAAGCTCTCAGCAAAAAAATCGTGGAGCTCGCGTACGTATCGAAGAAGGAAGGCCTCCTCGCGCTCGAGTCCCGCGTCGAGGACATCGGAGACGATTTCCTTATAAAGGGCATCATGCTCATCATCGACGGCACCAATCCCGAGCTTACGCAAAAAGCGCTGGAGCTGGAGATGGATCTTTTGGCCAAGAGAGATGAGTCCGAGCAGGCCTTCATGAATACTGCGGCGAAATTCTCGCCCGCGTTCGGCATGATCGGCACGCTCATAGGCCTTATCAAGATGCTCAA
>JAAYXU010000064.1 GCA_012515725.1 Clostridiales bacterium
GGTGGGCGGCATTGTACATAGCGACGATGTTTCGTACCGGCGTGTTGTTTTGTATCATGTGCGTGGGCGAGAAACAGTACCCGCGGGTAGGCATGTAGGCGGCAAGTATCTCTCTTGCGTCCCTAACGACATCCTGCTCGGTGCCATACGTCAGCGCTCCGGTCGTGGACATCGCGCCGTGAAAGACCAGCCTGCCCCCGAAGCGCTGCGCGATGGAAACAGGTTCCATGTCCACCGCCTCGGGCTGCAGCGTGTCCACCGCACTGACGCCCATCTCAATAAAGTCCTCGAAAGCCCAGCTGGACGACCCGCAGCAGTGCATCATCACAGGCAGGTCATAGGCCTTCGCCAGGTCGATGAACCGCTGGTGCATAGGACGGAGTGTCTGCCGGTAGAGCTTCGGGCTGATCATCGGTGCCCGCTGGGTACCCAGATCCTCGCCCATCCACACGAAGTCAATTCTGCCCTTTGCCTTTTCGAGTACCCGCTCCATGATGCTCAGCTCCATATCGAGCCGTCTGTTGATGTATCGGAGCGTCGCCTCGTCGTGCGTGGCGATATTTATCAGCGTCTGCTGGGTACCCATGACCCTCCCCGTAGCGTTCAGTACATCCACCAGGCCCGCGCTGCCAAAGTAGAGCGCGTACCGGTCGCAGCGCTTCAGCATAGCAGGGATTCCCTCGTAGTCGAACCAATCGGGACTCGCGACAGGAAACTCCGCAATCCGCTCGGGCTCCGCGTTCAGCAGCGGAAAATCGCAGTAATCCCAGTACCCGCCGCCCTCATGCTCCACCCACCGGGAGTAGTACCCGTAGAATGGATGCACGAGGCGGTCCGGCAGTTCCGGAAAAAGAACCGGGCCCGTGTAATCAGGCCAGATCCCGCGAAAGTCTACGCCCAGCGCCTCGAGCACGCCGTCGCCTTCCGCGTCCACGCCCAGCGCTGCCGCCAACCGGCTGTGGATACCCGGGTTTGCGTAGTAGTCGATTGGCACTCGGTCCACCGGTTCAAACGCGAATGTGCGCAGCACCCGCTCCCTTGGCGAAAGCATCTCAGGGTACTTGATAATTTTCGTCATACTTCACCTCGTGTGGCCTATACCACTAAATATAGTTCATACGCTCAATCGCCGGGGACGACGCGCCCGACAGCCTCGAACAATACGACCCGACTGGCCAGTGGGTGCATACCGATGATCGGCAGACCCTCGCGCATGATGTCGAGGCCCGTTCGCCGCGCTGTCTCCATGCTGTGGAGGAACGTAATCTGGTAGGTGTATCCGGGATGCAGTCCTTTTGGCGTCACACATAGTTCACAATCCGTGCACCCGGCCAGCCCAAATATACCGATCATGCCCCGGCGCTTGTCAGATGCCGCATACTCGAGTATGCCGATACCCGATGAATGGGGGCCCGGATTCACTTGCGTATGGTGGTATACGCGGCAGTTCGCGATGAAGGTCGCCACAAATTCCTTATAGAGCGCGATCCTGTTGCGCAGTTTTCCGGCCAGTACCGGGTTCGCCGGTGCGTCGGGCGTGTCGATCGGGCTCAGGGTCGGCCGGGCGAACAGCAGCAGATCCAGCTCGAAATCCGCGTCGCCCGTACGCCATCCGTAGTTGCCAAAAAGGAACCGGTCGATATATTCGGGCGGCAGCGCCAGCGTCATGCCGCTGAGTATGCGGAAGCTGCGCGGGGGATCGAGCCAGTCGGACACCCACGTATGGTCAAAGTAACGGAGTATTCCCAGATCGGTTCGCGCGCCGCCCGAAGCGCAGTTCTCAAATATCACATCGGGGAAACGGCTCCGCAGGCGCGACAGCATTGCGTAGAGGTGTTCATAGTACCGCGCGAAGTAGTTCTCAGGCTTGCCTTCGGCGGTATTTACAGCGCCCTCGCCCAGATGGCCCACATTGAAATCCAGGCGGAAAAAGTCGAGCTTCCACTCTCCGATCACACGCGCGATGCAGTCCTCGATGTACCCGGCGACATCGGACCGGGATATGTCGAGCTGTCGGGAACCGAGCGGTTGTCCATCGTAGCCCGTCGCGATGCGTTCCGGATGATCCCGGAAGGCGTCCGACCGCTCCGACACGCGCTCGGGTTCCATCCAGAGCCCGAACTTCATGCCCAGCGCGTGCACGTCGTCCCGGATTTCCGGTATCGATCGGTTGAAGCGCCGATGCTCCCAGTCGCCCAGGTGGACGTCCCAGTTGTCCCCGGCGTCGGGGGGAGCATACCACCCGGCATCGATGAAGAAGACATCGGCGCCCGCCTCGCTGGCCATGCGCATCGCATTGTCCAGATATTCGTCAGTGTAGGGCATACCCGGACCAAGCGCGGCCTCCACATAGGCCTGCGAAGCGGTACGGTTCATACCGAGCAACATCCGTGCGTGGGCGTGGTTTTCGGCCACGGCGTCGTCCAACGTTCCGTAAACCATACCGATGTGGACCCCCGGTGTCTCATAGGTTTCGCCGGGGCGAAGTACCCGCAGCGGCGTAGGCGCGTGCGGTCCAGCCTCGAAGCCCAGGCAGACGAACTGGCTGCCGGTCCGCTCCCAGTCGTGGTACCTGCGCAGGTTCTGGCTCACGTCCAGCGTGATATGGTATCCGCCCGACCAGGCCACCTGTATGCAGAATATCGAACCGGTCTGTATGTTGCGCACAAATGCGATCGGGTGCCGGTGTTCGCTCTCAGGATAGCGGCCATATATGCGGGTAGAGGCCATCGGCAGCGCGCTCCAGCTGAACTCTCCCTCGTTGCCCCACTGGGCGCTGCGCATGTACCCGACCTCGTAGGGCGTCTCAGTGGCGCATCCGTCGGTGAAGCCCGCCCGGCACTGCTCCAGCCCGCCGCTCATGGGCGACACTTGCCCAAGAGCCATCGCACGGTCACCCAGATTGCGCACGATGAGCGAC
>JAAYXU010000065.1 GCA_012515725.1 Clostridiales bacterium
AAGGAGAGCGTAGGACACAGATCGTATGACCATTCGCAGGGCTCCGCCTGAAGAAATCGTCCGTCGCGGGTGATCGTTACGATGGCTCGTATTTCCTTCCGTGCGTATCCCGGCATGCACGGGAGTGCCTTCGACTTCGCATATTGTGTTAATTGATACAGCATTCGCTCACCTCCTTTTCACGGGCTTGAGCACGCCCGGGCTATCCCACGGCGGTATGTCGAGCACACCTTTCTTAAGCACCGCCCTGAACAGTGACACATAAGGCCGCGCAAAGTCCTTGACCATCTCGTCGAGATTGAATACGTCGTAGAGCATGTAGCCCAGGTCCTGCGATTCATCTACAGGCTCGCTCTCGCCCGCTGACAGCGCAAAGAACGCCGGAAACTCCCTGCACCCGAAGCAGGGCTGGCAGAAACATTTGCCGCCCGCAATGCGGCGCTCGGCCTGCTCTTCGAGCTGGCGGATCCGCCCGGTGAATCCGGGTCTTGGATGGATGTGCGCGGTAATACGGTACCGCACGTCCCGCAGCGCCATGGTCTGCCGCTGCGTGCGGCCTATCGCATCCGTGCCGGTCATTTCCTTGGTCGCGTCGCCCACGATGATGGGCGCTTCTGCGCCCCGCATGGCGCGGGTTACCGCCAGATCCCCGATCTTGTCCTTGACCTCGTTTCGCTTGAGAGCGATATACCGGATGGGCCGGAGCACCTCGATCCGGTCGATGCGCCATCCGAACTCGGTGTACTTACAGTAGATGCTGTCCAGCAGGCCGCGGGCCGCAGACGGCGTCATTACAGGGTAGCTCATGCGCTCGACCTTGGTCTCGGGCCGCGTAAAGCAAGCCAGATCGCCCCAGACCTCCACGAGAAACTGCTTCATATGTATCACCTCCTTACACGATAAAGTTTTCGTCGCCCCCGGCGCGGTCAAGCGCCAGGCCGGTCCGGCTGTCGTACAGGCCGGAATTGGTCAGCACGAACCAGTCGTCTATCACCTCCCTGCCCTTTTTCACCGGTATAAGCCATCCCAGCGCGGGCATATCCCGCTTTACGAAAGCGCCGACGGTAATTTCCCGGGCGCGCCGGAACCAGGCCGCGTTCACGTCTCCCTCTCCGGCCTGCCGCGCGAGCTCCTCGTACAGGGTCAGCTGTCCCGCGTAGGGTACAAGTATATTGATGCCGCGCTTTCCAATCCAGCGATACAGACGGGCGACCTGCGGGAAATCCGTTTCGCGTATCGCGGCGTCAAGCGCGAGCGCCTTTTTTCCGTCCTCGTCGGTCATGCCCCGGCTGCGCTCATAAAACCGCCTGTAGTAGCCGCGGATGACCGCCGGATCAAAAAGGTCCGGGAACCCCGAAAGCGCCGCTATTTCGTTGACCAGACCCGCAGCTCTCTCGTATGTGCTATCGGGATACAGCCTGTCCCCGTCCGTATGCTCGGGTATGAACACCGTCATTTCCCCCATTTGCAGGCGCCCTTCGCGGTTGCACCGGCCCGCCGCCTGGCACAGCGAATCCATTGGAGCGAGCGCGCGCCACAGCGCCGGAAAATCGAGGTCCACCCCCGCCTCGACGCATTGCGTGGCCGCAAGCCGACAGGGGCGACCCTCCGCCAGCGTATTTCTGACCGATTCCAGCACATCCCGGCGGTGAGCCGGGCACATATCGGTGGAAAGATGCACCGCGCCCTCGCAGTCAAGCTGCCGGAGCGCCTCATACAGCGCCCGGGCGTGCCGCTTCAGATTGACGATGGCCAGCGCCGCGGGGCGCTCGGACATCTGCCGCGCCACCTCATCAAGAGGCACTTTGCCCGCATATGATACCCTGACGCGCGGGGGCAGGCTGAAAAGTCCGGCCTGCGCCGGAGCCAGCGCGCGGGGACTCCATACCGATCCGGCAAGCTTGTCCACTTCGGCTGAAAAACTCTCAAACGCCGGTTGGGTGGCGGTGGAGAAAAGAATCGAGCACCGGTAATGCGCGGCCAGCGAGACCACGGCGGCCAGCGTGGGCGCGGCCAGCGGCAGAGGCAGCGTCTGGGCCTCGTCGAAAAGAACGGCGGAGCCCGCGATCCGGTGAAGCTTTCGGCAGTCGGAAGGCCGGGCGGAGAAAAGCGACTCGAAAAACCGCACGGTGGTGGTGACTATGATGGGGGCGTCCCAGTTCTCCGCCAGCAAGCGCCCCGCGCTCTCCTCGCCGCCCACATCGCGCGCCAGGCTGTCGTCCTCTATGATATAGCCGGGCTCCCGGCCGGGGAGCGCTCGGCGGATCGCGTCCAGCGTCTGATCGAGTATGCTCAGATACGGAAGCACGACGATGATGCGGCGCAGTCCGTGCGTTTCGCAGTGCCGGAGCGCCCAGGCCAGCATGGCAAGCGTCTTGCCCGATCCGGTGGGAGCGGCCAGGTTGAACACGCCCTGCGGCGATGCGGCCCCCTCGAGGCACAGCGCAAGCAGACTGTCGCGCACGCGCTGCAGCGCGGGCGAGGCATGGCTGCGGCTCCTGATATCGTCTATGTGGGCCATGAGCGCGGCCAGATCCCAACCAGGGTGAAGCACCGGCCCCGGCTGCCGGTAGACCGGCCCGCTCTCGTCCCGGTGCTGGTGCGCCTCGGCGCTCAGCCAGTCGGCGTCCACCAGTGAGGAGAAAAGCATTCTGGCGTCGAGCATCGCTGCCGCCGGGTGGCCCATGTGCTCGGTAAAGGCGCTTTTGACGCTTTCGGGGAGAGCGGACCGCGCGTCCTGCCGCCAGCGCCGCTCGAGAATATCGATGCTGTTGCCGGCCCACTGGCGTCCGTCTCCGGCCTGCGGTACGTTCACACGCAGAAGACTCTGCTGCAGCGCGCGCAGACAGCCCTGCCCCAGACCCGTGTGATGCCCCGCGATGGCCAGCGCCATGGCCGCGCCGTTTACGCGGTAGCGCCTGGCGGCCAGATACGCTCCGGCGGTCCAGTGGTCCACATGGGACGCCTTGCGCTCAAGTACCTTCTGAAACAGGTCTCCGTATTTGCCAAGGTCATGCAGGCGTCCGGCCGCCTCCGCCTCCTTCTCGCCGCCCCAGACGGCGGCGAAGGACCCGGCCAGTGTCCCGACATCAGCCAAATGATCGCGGACGAGCTCCCTGACACCGCGGGAATGTGATCGCGAATAATACACGGTTCTCCCTCCTTCGACATAATGGGCGCACGTACCATATTATAACACAACATGACACTAATACCTGTACCATTTAGGGTACAATGAGAAAAGAACCGCATTCTCCCATATGTTGGAGAAGTGCGGTTCTTTGTTTGGTCCGGTGAGCGTCCGAACGGTTACTCGCGGTGCAGCGCTTCTATCGGGTTAAGGCGCGCCGCGCGGAACGCCGGATACATGCCCGATATGATGCCGATGCCCGCTGAGAAGCCCGCGGCCGTCAGCACCACGATGAAATTGATGACCGGGCGGATCTCATTGATGAAAGAGGCGATCAGGAACGAGCCGCCTATGCCGCCTGCAAGTCCCAGCAGTCCGCCGAACGCGGTCAGTACGACCGCCTCCAGAAGGAACTGGAACAGCACGTCGCTGTTGCGAGCGCCCACAGCCTTGCGCAGGCCGATCTCGCGGGTGCGCTCCACGACCGACACCAGCATTATATTCATGATGCCGATGCCGCCCACCAGCAGCGATATGGCCGCAATGCCGCCGATAATGAGCGTAAAGAGCGTCAGCTGCTGCTTGGCCTGCTCGATCATCTGGCTCTGGTTGTAGACGTAGTAGAAGTTCGATGCCGACACCTCGGGCGCGGCGGAGCCGCCGCCCAAGTCGCGCGGTCTTGTGCTATAGATGATGCCGCCGCCGCCCGAGCGCGACTCGTCGACCAGCGTCTTATTGGGACCGACATAGGGAGCGATGCGGTAGTTGAGGTACCCCCGGATATCGGCCTCGGCCTGCAGCGCGGTGTTGACCGACTCTGCTTTCACGAGCAGCTGCTCGATGAAGGAGCGGTTCCACAGCTTCTGGCCTGTGGACAGCGGAACGTAGGCTATCATGTCCAGATATGAGCCAAGCGTCGAGCCCTGGGAGGTGAGCACGCCCACCACGGTGTAGGGCACGCCGCCTATATAGATTTTCTCACCGACGCAGTCGGTGCGGCTGAAAAGTTCGTTCGCGATGGCGGGTCCTATAACGACGACATGCGCGCGCTCCCGCTGGTCGCTTCCGGTAAGGAACCGCCCGTGGGCCACCTCGAGGTTTTGCACCTTCATATAATCGGAGGTGGTGGCGTATATCGACGTGCCGTCCATCCGCTGGCCCGGCGTGCGCAGCGTGTCGTACAGGTTGATGACCGGCGCTATGTCGGTAATGCTGTCGCTGTACTGCGCGAGCGCGAGCGTGTCCTCATAGGTAGCCCTGAATGCTGTGCCGTGATAGTTATTAAACTGTACGCTGAGCGAATTGCTGCCAAAGGACTCCATCTGCTCTTCCATAGCGGCCTTGAGCCCTTCGGCCAGCGACACGATCGTGATGACCGACATGACGCCGATGATGATGCCAAGCGTCGCCAGAAACGAGCGCAGCTTGTGCGAGAAAATGGACCGGAAGGAGGACTTGAGTAGATCGATGATTTTCATGATGCGGCGCTTCCTTCCCCGGTGTCGGATACTATCCGGCCGTCGATGAGATTGAGTATGCGCTCCGCGTACGAGGCGATATCCTGATTGTGCGTTATGAGCAGTATCGTACGCCCGCTTTCATTGAGGCTGCGCAGCAGCTCGAGTATTTCGTGGCCGGTGGCGCTGTCCAGGTTGCCGGTTGGCTCGTCGGCCATGATGATATCAGGGTCGGTCATCAGCGCCCGGGCGATAGCCACGCGCTGCTGCTGGCCTCCCGACAGCTGATACGGGCGGTGGTGTATGCGGTCCGCAAGGCCCAGCCGCTCGAGTATGTCGAGCGCTTTCCTGCGCCGCGCGCGCATACCCATACCGTTGTAGACGCCGGGCAGCTCAGCGTTTTCCAGGGCGGTCGCCGAGGGCAGCAGATTGAACCCCTGGAACACGAATCCGATCCGCCGATTCCGGATATGCGCGAGCTCGTTGCCGCGAGCCTTACCGATATTGCGTCCGCCAAGATGGTAGGTCCCGGACGTCGGCGTATCCAGGCATCCCAGCAGATTCATGAGCGTGGACTTTCCCGAGCCCGACGGGCCAACGAATGCGGCGAACTCTCCCGCGCGGATCGTAATCGACACATCGGCAAGCGCGTGGATCTTGTTGTCGCCCATCGTGTATATCTTGGTCAGACCCTGGGTGACGATCAGGTCCTGCAACACGGCCACCTCCTATTTCTCCGGCTCGGGCATGACTACGGTGTCGCCTGCGGCCTCCGCAATGCGCTGCTTTTCGACATACTCAGGCACCCCCGGGAAGAAAGGCATGTCTGATTTCCACGGGTCGAAGAGAATACGCTGGCCTTCGGTCAGTCCCGAGAGGATTTCGGCGGACGACTGGTTCTTCATGCCCACGGTGACGGGTACGAGCGTATGGGGAGGATTGATCGCGCCCTTTTCCATCTCGCCGCCCTCGTCGATCACGCGAACGGCCATCGAGCCATCCTCCATCGTCGTGAGCGCGCCAACCGGTACCTGCAAGACGTCTTCCTGCTCCATGATGATGAGGTAGGCCAGTACGCTCATGCCCATGCTGAGTCCCTCGCTGCTCTCCAGCGTGATGTGGACGGTGAACGTGGGAGTGCCGGTGTAGTTGTTCTGGTCTACCGTGGCTTTATTGGATATATAGGAGACCGTGCCCGGGTAGGACGTGTCGCCCAGCGCGGCGACCTGAACGCGCGCGGGCTGGCCGATGTAAACCGAGGCCACGTCTAATTCGTCTACCTGTGTTTTGACAAGCATCGCCTCGGGCCGCGCGATGGCCGCGACGGGCGCGCCCTCGAGCACCTCTGTGCCCGGCTGCAGCGGCAGCTCCATCACGATGCCCGAAATGCCCGCGACGATGGGCGCTCCGCTTTCGAGCTGCGCGAGCTCCCGCTCCTCTTCCTCGAGCGCGGCCAGCTCCTCAAACTTGGTGATGAGTTCGCCCGAGAGCTTGCTTGCCACCACGATAGTCGCGCCGATCTCGACCTGCGCGTTTTCCTTGGCGGGAACAGAGTTTACCTCGCCCATCACCGCGTCGACAGTGACGAACGATGCAAGCTCCAGCGGGCCGCGGCCCAGCTCTGCGCCTGATTTATCGGTGATCACGGCCTCCGCGCCCACTTCCGGCGTGTCGGTGGCGATCGAGACGACCGCTCCCGAGGCGTCGGACGATGTGACCTGGCCGTCATACTTTTTGCGGCCCACGGTCACGACGACCTCCGCGTCCTTCACAAGCGACCCGGCGGGCGAAACGCGCACAGTCATACGGCCCTCAGTGGATATGAGCGCGATGTAACCGACCTGCTCCATGATCTCGGCTACGTCGTCGCCCTTTTTGACCTGAATCGACTTTACCCGGCCCGAAACCGGCGCTTTGTAGGAGTAATAGGTCCGCGACGAACCGGTAGTCGCGATCTCGAGCTTCTTTGCCAGTATCTTGTCGCGCACCTCTTTGAGACGGTCCGCGATCTCCTCGGCAGGAATCTCGCACAGCACGGTATCGGGATCGACCATCTGTCCCTCGGATACGAGATACCCGGGGAGCACGAATTTATGCTCCGACTTGACAGATATGAGTTCCTGGGCGCTGACCGATCCCTGGGACAGGATCTGCAGGGCCAGAGGCCCGCGTGTGACGGTTCCCTCCATGAGCTGGGGCTCGTAGACTCCTCCGCCCACGAGCGCGCAGCCGCTCAGCAGGCAGGCCAGTACGGCCGCGGCCGCTATGCGCATGATGCGTTGCTTCATAAAGTGGTTCCCTCCTTAAAATTTCCGGACACCGTTTGGACGTGGCGCCGTCCGGTTTTGTTCCATTTTTTGTTGACCGGGAGTTCCATGATATCATTTGATGAAAAATACTGCAATACTGCCTTTGCGTTTCTACAAAAATCGCAAAGAAGCGCGTATTTGGAAACCCGCTAAAATGCGCTGATTTCGGTTCATTCCCGCTCATTTTACGCGAAAAGGTTGACAGTAGGTAAAAATCGTATACAATAGGAGTAATAGCATAGGTGCTCTCATCCCAAGCAGATTGCCCTATATGTGAGCCAAAGAGAGGGTGAGTGAATGTCCTCTGAATTTGATTTTTTACGTATCAAGTGGCCAAAAATGGCAGCGCTCGCGGCCGACGCCAGCAGGCTTGTTGAAGTCAGCCCCTCAAGCGCTATCGCCTCGATGCGTACCTTCTGCGAGTGGGCCGCCGATATCGCGCTCGACATATACAAGGTGCAGGTGGTAAGCGGCGTCACGCAGATGGAGAAGCTGGAGGCGCTCCAGGCGACAGGCCGCGTTCCCGCCGAGATCCTTCAGAAATTTCATAACATACGCACCGCGGGCAACGACGCGGTACACCGTGCGCTGGGCGACCCGGAAACCGCCCGCGCCGCGCTGCAGGAAACCAAAGAAATCGGACAGTGGCTTTTCCGCGAAAGCGACAGCCACGCCCGCCCAAGAGACCCCTCACCGATACGCCGGGTTCCGATTGAGGGACTGTACGCCGACGAGGAGCCCAGCCGCTCCTCGGGCATGCTGGAGAGCCGGCACAGTCAGCGCATGCGCCCGGCGCAGTTTTTCCGGCAGTATGCTCCGCAGGTCGTGATGGGCGGAGGGGTGCTGCTCATCATCGGTATCATCGTGCTCGTCATACTGCTCGTTTCCCGGTGCTCGAATCCGTCCAGGCAGCTTCCCGACGACAGCATCGGTCCCAGCACGTCGCCGCTGTCCACAGGGCTGGTAGAGGAAACGCCCACCGCCGAACCCACGCCCGCGCCCTCCCCGACGCCCCGTCCCAGCGTTTGGTTTGAAACGCTGGATCCGTCGTCGGACTTCACCGGGCTCTATCTGGGCAAATGGGATTCGACCTCTATGGACGCAAACTTCCAGCTTGACGGAAGGCTATACGAGCACGGCATCGGCATGTTCGTACCGTCCCGCCAGATAACCGATGATCGAGGCTCCAAATCGGCGACATGGGCGCTGCTGGGCAAATACGATACGCTGGTGTTCGATCTTGGCGCCGACCAGAACTGGGACTACGGCCAGAATAACGGCTATTTCCGCATAAAAATAGAGGCCGACGACAAGGAAGTATACAACAGCGGCATGAAAGACTATCAGTTCTTCGAGGAAAATATCACGGTCGACGTGCGCGGCTGTAACAGCCTGAAGATAACGATTACCGAGCAGAAAGGCGACGCGGGCA
The DNA here is from genome assembly GCA_012515725.1 of Clostridiales bacterium. GTDB lineage: Bacteria > Bacillota > Clostridia > Christensenellales > UMGS416 > JAAYXU01. Next base: position 8,329 of record JAAYXU010000065.1, read on the forward strand.
CGCTCAATATCGTGCTGGGCAACGCTCGCCTCTACGAGGTGTCTACCGCGACCGGAGGGACCAGCGCCCCGACCGGGACGCCCGGGGCTTCGGAGACGCCCGGCGCATCGCCCTCGCCCACGCCCGCGCCGTAGCCGACCGGTTCTGCGGTTTATAAACCCGATCATGAGACGCGGGGCCGCGCCAAAGGGCGCGGCCCCGCTTTTTGTATGGTGTCTGTGATGATACTACGCCTTTTCGGGCGCGGACTGCGCACGCGTCCGGGCTCTGTACCATATGTACCAGGCTATGAGGGCCAGCAGTATGCCCATCGAAACCCATTGGCTCGTAGACATACCGAAGAATATGCCGCGCATCCGGTCGTCACCGCGGAAAAACTCGAGCGTGAAGCGCATGACCGCGTACCCCGCCGCGTACAGCGGGAACACCATCCATCGGCGGCGCATCCGGCGCTCGGCGATAAGGAGCAGCAGGAACAAAAGGAAATTGTAGCCCGACTCAATAAGCTGCACCGGCAGCAGCGGCTCGCCGTTCGGAGCGGCCAGCGAGTGGGTGAACGCGACGCCGAAGCGCTCGCTTGGAACGCCCCAGCAGCAGCCTGTCAGAAAGCAGCCGATACGCGCGAACGCGTGAAAGAGCGGCAGCGCCGGGGTAACAAGAGCGAATACCGGGGCGGCCGGCACGTTGTATTTGCGCATATACATCAGCGCGGCGGCAAGACCGCCTATGAGTCCGCCGTAGAACACCATACCGCCGCTCAGCAGCAGCCTGAGCGTGTCGGCCGAAAGAGTGATCTCGTCTCTGTGCTCAATGAAATAGGGAATCTGCGAAACGAGAAACAAGAGCTTGGCGCCTATGCCCGCGCCCACGGCCGAAAGAAGCGTGATATGCAGAAGGTCGTCGGACGGGACCCGGAATGCGCGGTTGCGAATGATTACGCAGATGGCGGCGGCCGCGATGCCCACAACGCCCATAAGCCAGTACGAGGGCAGCGGAAATGTACCGATGTATACATAGGGAAGCATGGCGTCTCCTTGGCACTAAGTCTTCTATAAGGAAAAAGGGTGTAAACAATTGTAGGATTGTTTACACCCTGGTCGCGCTGATTCTACGAAAGGGGCAGTCCTCCCGGGAACGAGCGGTTAAACTCCGCAAGCGCACAGCCTGCCGCACTGGCGCAGATGGCGCAGGAGAGTACGACGATCGACGAAATGGCCAGCGCGACGATCGAGCACACGAGACCTGCCGTCGCCATACCGGCCGTCCCGGCGGGCATTGACTTGCGGGCGCTGACGCCTAGTATAAGTCCAACAATCGAAAGTATGATGGCCGCGATGCCCAGCCAAAGCGTGTAGCTGAAAATTGTGAATACCAGTCCCAGTATGCCGCATACCAGTGAAGCGGCAGCCTTGCCCCTACCCGGATCCTGCTGCACTTCCATTAATAAATCCTCCTCGATAACATGATGGCTATACCAGAATCTTAATATAAAACGCGATATGTGTCAATCGTTAAATTCACAAAATATTCACAATATCCGGTTTCGTGTATCGTCACATTTTCCGCGCTATCGCATCTCGGCGTTAAATATGACGAAGCGGTCCGCGCCCGCCCTTCTGGCCTGGTACATCGCCGCCTGCGCCTGGCGCACCAGCTGGTCGTAGCCCCGCACCGTTTCCCGGTTAAAGGCCACCCCGATGCTAATCCTGAGCGTGACGCGCCGCTCGGGAAAATGGATATCCTCGCGGGCGCAGGACAGGAGCTTCTGTGAAAAGGCCGCCACCTGCGAAAGCTCCCTCGCGTCGCGCATGAGCACAAGGAAACGCCCGTCCTGGCCGCAGATAAAATCGGTTTCCCGTATGCGCGACGCCATGCGCCGCGCCAGTACTGACAGCGCCCGCGAACGGAGAGCGGCGTACTTGTCCCCGGAGGAGCTGTCGGCGCCGTCGGCGCTTATGGAGAGAAGCGCGATACTCCTGTCGTCCATGTACCGGCGCACCATGCGGGCAAAGACCTCGGATGAGAGCAGCGGATCGCGCGTCCCGGAGACCGACTGAAGTCCCAGGCGCAGCGTTTCCTCAGCCATGAACCGATAGGATTCCTCCATGCGCGGCCAGGGTTTCACCGCGCCTGTTAGCACAAGCGCGCCCCGGACGACGCCGTCGGGCCACTTGAGCGGTATAGCGCGGCAGCGTATGAACAGCCGCGGCCAACGGGAGCGCAACGTGAACTGCCGGACCTCTCCCGCAAAGTCGGGCGCGGGCATGCTTTCAAGGCCCTGCGTGCCGCTCACGATCTTTCCGGGTCTGCCCGCGGCGTATACGACGCTCTTCCCCTGCTCCCATCCGACGATCGCCGCGCAGCGGGCGCGCGCAAGCCGCGCGATATGACAGACCTGTATCCGCCACTGTTCCTCGACGATACCGGGTACGGCCGTCGTATCGTGAAGGTCTCCTTCGCTGTGCCTTGGTTCGCTCATCACTCTCTCCGGTCGAGTAATCGCGCGCAATGAGAGCGCGCCGCCGTGCGCTGCCTGTTACCGGGTATAGCAGGCGACGATCTCTCCGAAATACAGCGTGTGGTAGTCGCCGTCGTCATAGACCGACTGATCGATGACGGGATCGAGCGCCGGGGCCGACAGCGTGAACTTGCCGCGTATAACGCACTCATAGTGGAGCCAGCCCTCGCCCACCACCGGGCAGTCGACCGCCCGGCCGGGCTGCGCGGTCAGGCCGCATACCGCGAACTTGTCGACATTGCGCCCCGAATGGCTGCCGCAGTAGGCGAGCGCGTCCCTTAGCTCGTCTGCCCGGGGCACCGTGACCGTGAATGACTCGGCCTGCTCCAGCAGGAAATGCGTGTGCCGGGACAGGCGGACGGGCGCTATGAATACCGGGCGGCCCCAGTAAATCGACAGGCTTCCCCAGCCGATCGTCATCGTATTGAGCGATCCGTTGGAACGCACAGTCAGCAGCGCGCCGCCGTGGTTCAGGCGCTCCAGCGTATGCTGCGCATGTTCTTCAAAGGATATCATATGGCTCCTCCTTTTTGGTCGTTCTCAGGGACGGGGAAGCGGTATGTTTCTCCGGTAAGTGATGGCGGGCTTATTCTCGGGGGCAGCGGCCCAGCGTACGGCGTTTGTGATGACGGTCTGGACCTCCTTCTGGTGGAAGATCGGGAACGTCTCGTGGCCCGGACGGAAATAGAATATGTGTCCGCTGCCGCGAGTCAGCGTAAAACCGCTGCGGAACACCTCGCCGCCCGAAAACCAGCTGATGAACACGAGCTCGTCGGGCTGCGGAATATTGAAATACTCGCCGTAGGTTTCTTCCTGCGGTATCTCGAAGTATTCGGGAAGTCCGGCCGTGATCGGGTGTCCGGGATTGACGATAAAGAGCCGCTCCAGCTCATGGTTCTCGCGCCAGCTGAGCATCGAGGACCGGGTCCCGCACAGCTTCATGAATATTTTGCTGGCGTGCGCCGAATGCAGCGCGATAAGCCCCATGCCCTCCAGCACGCGGTCATATACCTTCTCCACGATATCGTCCCGGACTTCCCCGTGCGCCGTGTGACCCCACCAAATGAGCACGTCGGTAGCGCTCAGCACCTCGTCGGTCAGCCCGTGGTCCGGTTCGTCGAGCGTGGCGGTACGCACGGTCATGTCGGGCTGCTCTGACAGGAAACCGGCGATCAGGGCGTGCATGCCCTCGGGGTACAGCTTCCTGACGCTCTCCTTTGTTTTCTCGTGTCGAAATTCATTCCATACGGTAACGCGTATCATAACAGGCCTCCTAGATATTGATCCAATTACTTTATTCCACATGGCGTCTGTTATTCCTTCCTCCGCCGCGTCCGGCTCACATTTTGTTTGCCCGGCAATATTTTAAGCGATTGAATGCACTGTTTGCTCTCGCTCAAACATTGTTACACAAAAAAAAGAATGCTTTTTCATCCGTTTCTAACTATCGCCATTTATGGCTTGTAACTCTCGGGCGCTGCGGTATAATAAAGGAGGAATAAGGAATCCCGCGTGAAAACGCTGGCCAATAAGGAGGCAGCCGCATGGGCAATATCATCGCCAGGATATCGGAGATCATCTCCCGGTTTCAGATGGGGGGCGCGGCATCTATGTCGGCCATCGACTTTGTGTGGATCGCGGCCGCGATCGCGGCGGCGATACTGGCCATCAAGGTCGTCGGCAAGATAATAAAGATACTGCTCATCATAGCGGCTGTGGCGCTTCTTG
>JAAYXU010000066.1 GCA_012515725.1 Clostridiales bacterium
CGAAGGGGCATCTCGTGCGCGAGGTAGACGCGCTGGGCGGCCAGATGGGCTGCTGCATCGACCGGACCTGTCTGCAGACCCGCATGATAAATACGTCGAAGGGCCCGGCCGTCCATTCGCTGCGGGCACAGGCCGATAAGAGGAACTACCAGCGGCTCATGAAATGGACGCTCGAAAACACCGGAAATCTGCGGCTGCGCCAGGGCGAGTGCACGCGGATACTGACTGAAGCGGGCCGCGTCCGCGGAATACTGACCGCCGAGGGGACGCGCTTTGACTGCCGCGCGGTCGTGGTTGCGACCGGCGTATATTTAAAGGGCCGAGTCATCATAGGCGAATACAGCACCCAAAGCGGGCCGTCGGGGCTTTTCCCTGCGAACCTCCTGTCGGCGGATCTCATGGAGATGGGATTCAGGCTCATGCGCTTCAAGACCGGAACTCCCGCGCGAGTGGACCGCCGCACGCTCGATTTCTCGGCGATGACGCCTCAGCCGGGAGATCCCGGTACGCCGCCGTTTTCGTTTATGACCGACCGCATCGACTGCCCGCAGATACCATGCCATCTGACATGGACCAACGCCGAGACACACCGGATCATACGCGACAATCTCGACCGCTCCCCGCTGTACGCAGGAGGTATATCGGGCGTGGGCGCGCGCTACTGCCCGGCGATCGAGAGCAAGGTGGTGCGCTTTGCTGATAAGGAACGCCACCAGGTGTTCGTCGAACCCGAGGGGGGCGACACTCATGAGATGTACGTGCAGGGTATGTCTACCTCGATGCCTATCGACGTGCAGGAGGCGATGCTTCGGACCTTACCGGGGTTTGAGCGGGTAGAGATCATGCGGCCGGGCTACGCTATCGAGTACGACTGCATCGATTCCACGGCGCTCATGCCCGATCTGCAGAGCCGCCAGATCGCTGGGCTGTTCGCGGCCGGGCAGATAAACGGAAGCTCGGGCTACGAGGAAGCCGCAGCTCAGGGAATACTGGCCGGGATCAACGCCGCGCAGTACCTGCGGGGTGAGCCGCCGCTCATACTGGGCCGTGACAAGGCGTACATCGGCGTACTCATAGACGATCTGGTCACAAAGGGTACCGACGAGCCCTACCGGATGATGACCAGCCGGGCCGAACACAGGCTGCTGCTGAGGCAGGACAACGCCGATCTGCGCCTGACCGAAGCAGGCCGCTGCGTCGGGCTGGTTGACGACGCCCGCTACGACAGGATGCTGCGAAAGCGCGAGGCCACGGCCCGTATGATCGCGCATCTTCGGGCAACGCCAGCCCCCGCCGGAGAGCCGCTTGCCGCACTGCTGCGCAGCAGAGGAGAGCCACCCGCGCCCGCGGGCATGTCGATGGCTGACCTGCTCCGGCGTCCGTCGGTCACGCTCGCGGATCTCATCGCCCTCATCCCCGACGCGCCCGAGGCCGCGCCCGACGCGCTCAAGCAGGCCCAGATCGAGCTCAAGTACGAAGGATACATCGCCAAGGAGCGCGAAGCGGTCGCGCGGCAGCGCCGCATGGAGGATCTTTTACTGCCGCCCGGGCTCGATTACCACGCGATAGCGGGTCTGCGGCTCGAGGCGCGCCAGAAGCTTGCCGACAGGAGGCCCCTCAGCGTCGGCCAGGCTTCCCGTATCCCGGGCGTGTCCCCGGCTGACATCGCTGTGCTGCTACTGGCGCTGCGCCGCTACGAGGGAGCCGCCTCATGAATCCGCTCGAAGACCTCCTTCGCGCCGGACTCAGGCGGTGGGAGCTCACGCTTACCGACGCGCAGATCGACGCTCTTGTCGGCTACTCGGCGCATCTCCTCGACGCCAACGCCCGCATGAACCTGACGGCGGTCACCGATCCCTCGGATTTTGCGCGCAGGCATCTCCTGGACTCGCTGTGCCCGCCGGCGCTCCGGTCAATCCCCGAGGGCGCGGCGATCATTGACGTGGGAACCGGCGCGGGCTTTCCGGGGATTCCCCTGGCGATTGCGCGGCCCGACCTGCGCGTTACGCTCGTGGACGCGCGCCGCAAGAAAATCGAGTTCGTCGGGGAAGCCATCGCGGCGCTGCGCATTACGAACGCCGAGGCGCTGTGGGGCCGCGCCGAAGATCTGGCGCACGATCCCTGCCACAGGGAAACCTACGACGCCGCGCTGGCCCGCGCGCTTGCGGCGCTGCCGGTTCTCTCGGAATACCTTCTGCCCTTCGTCCGGGCGGGCGGAGCGATGCTGGCCTGGAAAGGCGCGGCCGCCGAGGTGGAGCTTGAAGCCGCACGCTCTGCAATCAGCGTGCTGGGAGGCGGATGCGCCTCGGCGCTTCCTTACGCGATATCGGACGAGTTTTGTCGCCTGCGCATCATCGTGATCGACAAGATACGCGAAACGCCGCCGCAATATCCCCGACCGGCTGGAAAAATCGCGAAAAAACCGCTTCCATTACCTAATTAAGACGCATAAAACCGCGCGAAAACGCGGTTTTTTTGTCATACGATTCTTTCCTTACAATAAAGGATTTAGGCCCGCACCGCAGAATTCATTGGGACAAGCGGGCCAGGCGTCCGCACAAAATCTCCTCTTTCCTTGCATCAGCTGCCCGTTTCTCCCCAAAGCGGGCAGCAGAAAACAACCTCCTCCCGGGAGGATAAGGAGGCGGAACTATGCGCTTCAAATCCGATACGAGCGGCAACATCGTGCAGGACATACCGGTCAAGCTGGTGGATCCCAGCCCATTCCAGCCCCGGCGCACGTTTCTGCCCTCTACGCTCGAGGAGCTGGCCACCTCCATCCGGGAACACGGGCTTATCCAGCCCATCTCCATCCGGAAAATGCCGGGTGGCCGCTATCAGCTCATATCGGGCGAAAGGCGTCTGCGGGCGTGCCGTCTGCTGGGACAAAACACGATCCGCGCGCTCGTCATACATGCCGACGACCACCAGGCGGCCATGCTCACGATGATCGAGAACCTGCAGCGTGAAGGGCTCCATTTCTTCGAAGAAGCCGAGGGCTACGAATCTCTGGTCAAGGTTCATGGAATGACCCAGAAGGAGGTCGCCGCACAGCTCCACAGGCAGCAGTCGACGATCGCCAACAAGATTCGTCTATTAAATCTGTCACCGCAGGTCCGCTCGGCGATACTGCGAAACCGCCTGACAGAGCGCCACGCACGAGCGCTGCTCCGGCTCCGCGACGAGGCGAAGCAGCTTTCGGTCGTCGAGAAGGCGGCGCGGGAGGGGCTCACCGTACAGAGCACCGAGATGCTCATCTGCCGGATGCTCGACCGCGAATCGCCTAAACCCAAGCCCGAGGGCGGTATGCGGCGGCTGTACACAGACTGGCGGCTGCTCAACAACTCTGTCCGCGCCGCGGTGACTCAGATGCGCAGCGCGGGCGTGCCTGTTCACTACTCTTTCCGCGACATGGGCGACCATGTCGAGATGCGGGTCAGCGTGCCCAAGACCCGACCGTCTCAGGAATCCGTAAGCAAAGCGCAGTAGTTTTGATTCGCACCGCGTTTCTCTCTCCATCCATTTTTCCGGCTCCGGTCTGGCATAGTCATACCGAAGCCGGGTTTTTTAATGTCACCAACTGGACAAGCCGCGCTCATTGGGATACAATAGGGAGCGGGATTTTTTATCATTTTTACGGGGAATATAGGAGGAGCACACGTGAGCAAGCCCAAGACCCTGCTCATCGACCCACGCGACGACGTAGCGGTTGCGCTGCGCGCGCTTGCGGCCGGGGAGCCGCTGGACGCGCCGTGCGCCGGTATTACTACCGCCGAGCCGATCCCGGCGGGCCACAAGATCGCCCGAAGGGACATCGCGGCCGGAGAGGATATCGTCAAATACGGCGCGCCGATCGGTCACGCCGTCCGCGACATCCGCGCCGGGCAATGGGTGCATACGCACAACGCGGCATCCAATCTGACCGGGCCGCTCGAATATAGCTACCAACCCGTTGCGCTGCCCGGCTTTCCCCGGCGGCACGAGACGTTCATGGGGTATGTACGCCCCGACGGACGGGTGGGAGTGCGCAACGAGCTGTGGATCATTCCGACGGTAGCCTGCGCAAACCAAACATGTGAGATGCTGGCCCGGCAGGCCATGACCGACGGGACGGCCGCGGGACTTGACGGCGTGTACGCGATGCGCCATCCGTACGGCTGCTCGCAGCTGGGGGATGATCTTGCCAATATGCGCGACCTGACGGCCGCGCTCGTCAACCACCCCAACGCGGGCGGCGTGCTGGTCGTGGGCTTAGGCTGCGAGACCAATCAGATCTCGTCGGTACAGCAGGCGCTCGGTACATGGGATCCCGCGCGCGTGCGGTTCTATAATACGCAGGAGGTAGGCGACGAGCTCGCACTTGGAGCGCGGCTGCTCGCCGAGCTGGCCGAGCACGCGCGCAGGGCCGTGCGCACAGAGGTGTCGATGGAACATCTGACGCTGGGGCTCAAGTGCGGCGGCTCCGACGCCTTTTCGGGCATTACCGCCAATCCCCTCATCGGGCGCATGGCCGACCGGGCCGTTGACTGCGGCGGCACGGCGCTACTTACCGAGGTACCCGAGATGTTCGGGGCCGAAACCCGGCTCATGGAGCGGGCGGCCGACGAAAACGTCTACCGGGACATCGTGGAGCTTATAAACAGCTTCAAGCGGTACTATCTGGAACACGGCCAGCCGGTATACGACAATCCATCGCCGGGCAACAAGGACGGCGGTATCACGACGCTGGAGGACAAGTCGCTGGGCTGCACATACAAGGGAGGTAGCCGAGCGGTCACGGGAGTGCTGCGCTACGCTCAGCCCGCCGACCGTCCGGGGCTCCTGCTGGTACCGGCACCCGGCAACGATCTGGTGGCGATAACGGCGCTCATGGCCGCCGGTGCACAGATCATACTCTTCTCAACCGGCCGCGGCAATCCGATGGGCACATTCGTACCCACGATCAAGATCGGCACCAACAGCGCGATGTCGCTCCGAAAGGCCCACTGGATCGATCTTAACGCGGGCTGTATCATGGAGGACATGACCCAGGACGAGGCGGCCGACGCGCTGTGGGCGATCATCGGCGAGGTCGCGTCGGGCCGGAGGCTCGCGGCCAACGAACGGAACGGGCAAAGGGAAATGACCCTATTTAAAACGGGAGTCACCGTGTAACGCGAAAGGATGGTATACATATGATCAGCGACAAACAGATAATGCGCATTCTGGTCGATCGGGCCATCGAGGAAACCCCGGTACTCGATATGCATACGCATATCTATACCCCGTGCTTCGGCGATCTGCTGCTCTATGGCGTCGACGAGCTTATTACCTACCACTATCTGATCGCGGAGACGTTCCGCTATACGGGAATGCCCTATGCCCGGTACTGGGCCATGAGCAAGAAGGAACAGGCCGACTTTATATACCAGACGCTGTTTATCGAGCATACGCCGGTGAGCGAGTCGTGCCGCGGCGTACTCACGGTGCTACGCAAACTGGGTGCGCCGGTCGGCGGCAGCCTTAACAGTATTCGCGACTACCTGAAGCGCTTCAGCCGCGAGGAATTCGTGGACAAGGTGTTCGAGCTCTCCCATGTTGACAGGGCCGTCATGACCAACGATCCATTCGACGAGCAGGAGCACGCGGTCTGGCGGAGCGGGTACGTTGCCGACAGGCGCTTCGTTCCGGCGCTGCGCCTCGACGGACTGCTCGTATACTTCGAAAAGAACGTGGATACGCTCGTACGCCGCGGATACCGTGTATCGCGCGCACTGGACGAGACGACATTCGCCGAGCTGCGGCGATTCCTCGAGGACGAAATCGGGCGCATGGGCGCGGTGTACATGGCCGTGTCGCTGCCAGATACGTTCAGGTATCCCGATGACAGCGTCGCCACGCGGATCATCGACGAATGCGTGCTGCCAGTGGCGACCAGGCTCAATATCCCGTTCGCGCTCATGATAGGCGTCAAGCGCCAGGTGAATCCCGGACTGCTCCTTGCCGGGGACGCGGTGGGCAAGACCGCGATCGAGTCGATCGAGCGCCTGTGCGCCGACAATCCACGGACCAAGTTCCTGGCTACGCTTCTGTCGCGCGAAAACCAGCACGAGCTGTGCGTAATGGCCCGCAAATTCCGCAATCTTCTGATATTCGGCTGCTGGTGGTTCCTCAATAATCCCAGCATTATCGACGAGATGACCCGCATGCGCCTGGAGCTCCTGGGCACCAGCATGGTTCCGCAGCACTCCGACGCGCGAGTGCTGGATCAGCTCATCTACAAGTGGACTCATTCGCGCAGCATCATCGCCGCGGTGCTCAAGGACAAGTACGCCGATCTTATGGACACCGGCTGGCCGCTTCGTGAGGAGGAAATCCGACGGGATGCGGGACTGCTGCTGGGCGGGGCGTTCGAGGCGTTCCTAAAGCTCAGGTTTGAGGAGTAGCCATGGGCCGGGAGAGGAAGACGCTCTTTGCGCTGCTTGCCGCGGTAGCGTGTATCGCTTTACTCATTCTGTTGCTGAGCGTATTGCCGCGCGGCTGCCTGAAACGATCGATTCCGGCCGAACCCACAAAAAAACCGCAGGAGGAAACCATGGCGCCTGAAACTATACATCCCGTCGCTACCATAACGATGGATAGCGGGGACACGATCCGGATCGAGCTTTATCCCGAGTACGCGCCCAATACCGTAGCGAATTTTATAAGCCTCGCTAACGAGGGCTTCTATGACGGCGTCATATTCCACCGCGTCATCGAGGGATTCATGATACAGGGCGGAGACCCGACCGGGACCGGACGCGGCGGGCCGGGCTACAGTATAAAGGGCGAGTTCGCGAAAAACGGATTCAAGCAAAACACGCTCGAGCATACAAAGGGCGTCATATCGATGGCGCGCACTGACGACTACGATTCGGCAGGAAGTCAGTTTTTTATCGTCACCGGCTCGGCCTCGCACCTCGACAAGAAGTACGCCGCGTTTGGCAAGGTCATGGACGAGGAAAGCATTGCCGTGTGCATGGTCATCAGCAGGACCCCGACCGACGGCGACCGGCCCATCGAGGAGCAGCGGATCGCGTCGATCCGTGTGGACACAATTGGAGCTTCGATCAGCGAGCCCGAGCGGATCGAATAGCCCGCTGCCCAGCGGACAAGCCTATCACGAAAGGAGCGGATACCGTGTCAGGCAACGCCCATACGAATGACGTCCTCGCAGGCCAGGATCCCGGCGCGATGGCGCTTCTTTGCGACGCGCTGCTCGTGCTGGACGCGCAGGGCAGCGTGACCGGCGTCCGTACCGCGGCAGAATCGCTGCGGGAGCTAAGCCGGACCGAGGGCTGCGCTCTGTCGGAGCTCATTATTGAGGAAGACCGCGCGGCGGCGCTCGAGACGGCGCAGCGCGCCAGCAGGCAGGGTGATACCGCGGAGTGTACGGCCACTATCACGATGCCGGGGGGCTCGGCGCGCTTTGCAGCGATCCGCTTCGTACGCGGCGCCGACGCCGGGAGTCTGCTTGCGGCGATCACAGACCGCACGGCCGAGCTCGAAAAGGACGAGACGATCGCACGGCTCGAGCAGCACGACGCGCTGACCGGGTTCTATAACCGGACGTATCTTCCCGCGCTTATAACGCAAATCGACACGAAGCAGTCGCTTCCGATCCTTGTCGTCGCGGTCGACATTAACGGCATGAAGCTGGCTAACGACGCGTTTGGCTACACCGAGGGAGACCGGCTCATACTCGAGGCGGCCACGGTGCTCAAGGTAGCCTGTCCGGCGCACGGCGTCATCACGCGGCTGGGCGGGGATGAGTTCATGATGCTCGTTCCCCGGTGCGACGCGGAGGCGGGGCAGTATATCATAGAGACGATCACCCGGATGTGCGAGGAGGAGGACGACGCGATGGTGCCACCCAGCCTCTCGGTGGGCATGGCCGTCAAAGCGCGCGACCGTCAGGATCTCTATTCGGTCATACGGGAAGCCGAGGAGCGGCTGGACAGCAACCGCAGCCTGAACAGCCGCCGGCACCGGAGCCGCCTCATTCGGCGGCTCATGGATTATCTGGCCGATAAGAATTTCGAGACCGGAAAGCACATTGTGCGGGTTAAGGGCCTGGCGCTCATGCTGGGGGGCTCGCTGAACCTGAGCGAAAAGGAGCTTGACGACCTGTCGCTTGCCGCCGACATGCACGACATCGGTAAGGTCGCGATACCCGAGCGTATCCTGGGAAAAAAGGATCCGCTCACCCCGAAGGAATGGGATATCATCAGGAAGCATCCCGAAACGGGATACCGCGTGGCATACGCGCTGCCCGAGCTCATCGGCGTATCGACGATCGTGCTGCACCACCACGAGCGGTGGGATGGCCAGGGTTATCCGTACGGGCTGGCGGGAGAGGAAATACCGCTCTCGTCCCGCATCATATCGGTCGTGGACGCCTACGATAACATGATCAACGGGCCCTACCGCAAGTCCCACATGACCCGGGAAGAGGCGCTCGCCGAAGTAACGAGATGCGCAGGAACCCAGTTCGACCCCGAGGTCGCGGCCCGGTTCATCGATATCATGGGCCGGGAATCCGATTGACCGCGCGAGCCGGATGGTGCGGTGACGTTTTACAGGAGCGCTCCGCAGCTGCGGGGAAACGCGGCGTGATACGGGTCGCCAGATAATCAATTTGCCTTTTACCGGTTAATGAACGTCAAGTAAAACTGAAGCTATCCGATGATCGCTCCGGCGAACGCTTCCGCGTCGAAGGGCTGCAGATCATCGATGGCCTCCCCTACCCCGATAAAGCGCACGGGCAGAGAAAGCTCGCCGCTCAGGGCGACCGCAACGCCGCCCTTGGCGGTTCCGTCGAGCTTTGTGAGCACGATACCTGTGACGCGCACGCACTCGGAAAAAAGCCGCGCCTGCGCGATCGCGTTCTGGCCGGTGGTAGCGTCCACCACGAGAAGCGACTCGCGGCCCGCTTCGGGCCAGCCGCGCTCGACGACGCGCTCGATTTTCTCCAGCTCGCTCATCAGATTCTTCTTCGTGTGGAGCCTCCCGGCGGTATCGCATATGACCAGGTCGATCGCGTGGGCCCGGGCCGCGTCCAGAGCGTCGTAGAGTACCGCGGCCGGATCGGAGCCCTCCTCGTGCCGGACGACGCGCACGCCCGCGCGCTCGCCCCACAGGCAGAGCTGCTCGGCCGCCGCGGCGCGAAACGTGTCCGCGGCCGCCAGCAGCACCGACTTACCCTCGGCCTTAAACCGGGCTGCCAGCTTGCCCGCGGTGGTGGTCTTGCCGGTACCGTTGACGCCCACCATCAGTATGACTCCGGGCGCGGGCGGCGTCCACTGCCCGGCAGGCCCCAGACTCTCGGCGATCTGCGTTCGAAGCAGCCCTCGGATCTCGTCGGGACGCCCTATCTTTCCGCGGCGCACCTGCTCGCGAAGACGGGACACCAGAGCAGTCGCGGTGGATATGCCGATGTCGGCCGCGATCAAAATATCGGTCAGCTCATCGTAGAAATCGTCGTCGATCTCCCGGTAATAGTGTATAAGCTCATCGATGCGCCCGGTCAGTGCGTCCCTTGTTTTCGTAAGTCCCATCCTGAGCCGCCCCAGAAGGCTCTGCTTTTCCATCGTTCATGTCCCCCGTATAGTCGGAAATCTTCATTGCGATCATTCGGGATACGCCCTTTTCCTCCATCGTAACCCCGTATAGCCTGTCGGCGGCCTCCATCGTCGGCTTGCGGTGGGTCACGACGATGAACTGCATCTTTTTCGCGTACTGCTTGAGGTACTCCGCGAAGTGCTTGAGATTGGCCTCGTCGAGCGCCGCCTCGATCTCGTCCAGCACGCAGAACGGCGATGGGCGCAGCTTGAGCATCGCGAAGAGCAGCGCCGTCGCGATGAGCGCCTTTTCGCCTCCCGAAAAGAGCGACAGCAGCTGTAGGCTTTTGCCCACCGGCTGGGCTTTAATTTCTATGCCGCTGCTCAATATATCGCTCTCGTCCTCCAGCACAAGTGTGGCCTTTCCACCCCCAAACAATGCGGCGAACGTCTCTCCGAAATATTCGTTGAGCTTGGCGAACTCGCGCCGGAAGCGGGTCTCCATCCGGCGGTTGAGGTCGCTGATGACGGTCATCAGGTCGGCCTCGCCCTTTTCGAGGTCGCTCCGCTGCGCGGTATACTCGTCGAAACGCGTCTTGAGATTGGCGTAGTCCTCGACCGCGGCCACGTTGACGGTGCCGAGCTTTCGTATCTCGCGGCGTATGAGCGCGGCTTCCTTCTCGGCCTCGTCGATATCGAAATCCTCCCGCCGGAATTCCTGTGCGCTTTCCGCGGTCAGCTCGTAATTCTCCCATATGCGGCTGTGCAGCGTCTCGAGGTCCGCGGCGATCTTGGTCATCGCGACCTCCAGCTCGTGCCGCTGTCCGGTCAGCTCCTCCAGGCGGCCCCGCGCTCGGCTTAAGTCGTCCTCCAGCCCGGCGGTGCGCGCCTGCAGCGCCTGCCGCCTCTCGCGGGCTGCCTTCAGCGCGTCCTGCGCGCGCGCAAGCGCGGCCTGCTCCTCCCCGGCCTCGTTTCCCGCGTCGCTGAGCGCTGCCTTCTCCTCCTCTATGGATCGGATGTTATCCCGGAATGCCTGAAGCCGCTGTGCGGCCGTCGCGTCCAGATGGGCAGCCTCCTGCTCCAGACGCGCCGCCTGCGCCGTACGCGCGTCCCTGTCGCGCTCGTCGGCGGCCAGCGCCACCCGCAGTGCGGTCAGGCGCTCCATCTCCTCGTCCCGCTTCTCGCGCAGCGCGTTTATCTGGCGCTGCCGGGCGGCGGCCTGCTCGCGCAGCGCGGTCTCGTCCTGCTCGCTGCGGTCGTCGCTGCGCTGCTCGCGCTCCATCTGTCCGGCTATGTCGGTGAGATTCTGCTGCAGCTGCTCCAGCTCCGCCGTCAGCCTGTCGCGCTCCCCGGCCAGACGCTCGCGGTTCTGCCGCGCCCTCTGGTGTCGCTCCTGCTCGCGGGCCAGCGCTACGTCGGCCTCGTGTATATCGCCCGCTAGGCTCTGATTATCCTGCTGTTCGCTCTGGGCGGCTTGCCGCGCCGCTTCAAGCTCGCCGGTAAGCTGCCGGAGCCGCTCGGACAGTGCCTTGCCCTTCGTCTGGGTCTCCTCCAGCTCAAGCTCTCTTCCCAGTATGCTCGTAAACTTCGAATGGATGCTTCCGCCGGTCATCGAGCCGCCCGAGTGGATCACGTCTCCCTCGAGCGTGACGATCCGCAGGCTGTGCCCGCAGCTTCGCGCGATCGCGATGGCCGCGTCCATATCCTCGGCGATGAGCGTCCTGCCAAGGAGATTCCCGATGATCTCCCGCAGCCGCGGCTCCGCGGTCACAAGCTCCGCTGCCACACCGTGACATCCCGGATGCCGCAGCGCGGCGCGCTCCTGCTGCGATACGCCGCGGCTGCGAATCGCCGAGAGCGGCAGGAATGTCGCCCGGCCGTACTGGTTGCGCCGCAGATGGGCGATGAGCGCCTTAGCGTCCTGCTCGGTATTGGTGACGATGTGCTGCATGGCTGGACCCAGCGCCGTCTCCACCGCCGTCAGATACCTGCGCGGCACCTCGATTAGCTCGGCCACAACGCCCACGATCCGGTCCTCGATGTCCGCGTCGCCGCGGGCGTCGGCCATCAGCTTTCTGACTGACTGGCCGTAACCCTCGTAGTCGCGCTTCATCGAGAGCAGCATCGACATGCGGGTACGCGCCGCCTGTAGCTGCTGGCGGGTATTCTCCACGTCCCGGGCCAGCTGCTCTAGCCGCTGCGCCACGGTCTTTGCGTGCTCCTGCCGCTGCGCGAGCTCCGCGGCGGCGGTATCCCGCCGGGCCGCGATACCACTCATCCGGGAGGCTATCTCCTCCTCGACGGCAAGGCTGTTGCGCGCGTCGCGATCCACGGCCGCGATCTCGTCGCCGATCTCGCGGCAGCGCTTCTCGACCGATTCACGAAGGGTTATGAGGCGTGTCTGCGAGCTCTTGCGGCTCGCCATGCGGCCCATCGCCTCGAGTATCTGCGCCTTCTGCTGCTCGAGCTCGGCCTCCATGCGGCCAATCGACTCATCCAGATCGTCGAGACGCTCCTCCTGTCGCTCAACCTGCTGTCTGCGCTCGGTGAGCGTATCCTGCGCCCCGAGGCCCTCCCTCAGCTGTCCGGCTTCCTGCCGGAGTTCCCCGGCGCGCTGCCGGTCGCGCTCGGCTTCGGCGCTGATGCGCTCGTTCTCCGACTGCATTCGCTCAAGGCGCTCTGTCAGCACATCCCGGCGGCTCCTGCGCTGGCTGAGCTGTTCCCTGATATCCATGACCTGCTGCTGCAGGCGTCCGAC
>JAAYXU010000067.1 GCA_012515725.1 Clostridiales bacterium
CCGCAATTCCGATCGCCTTGCCAACCCCAAAGCGGGAATGTATAATGATACCGCTGAAAATATGGGATCCGGCCGAAAGGAATACATATGAAACTCGGAATCGTGGGACTGCCCAATGTGGGAAAAAGCACGCTATTTAATGCGATGACGCAGGCCGGCGCGCCGGCCGCGAATTATCCGTTCTGCACGACCTCGCCCAATGTGGGCATGGTGGCCGTGCCCGACGCGCGCCTTGGCGTGCTCGAAAATATGTTCCGCCCGAAAAAGGTGACGCCCGCCGTTGTCGAGTTCGTCGATATCGCGGGACTCGTGCGCGGCGCGAGCCGCGGCGAGGGACTGGGAAACCAGTTCCTGTCGCATATCCGGGAAGTGGACGCCGTCGTGCAGGTGGTTCGCTGCTTCGAGAACGCCGATATCATACACGTGGACGGCGCGGTCGATCCGCTGCGCGACATGGAGACGATCGCGCTGGAGCTGCTGTTTTCCGACATGGATACGGTGGCGCGAAGGCTGGACAGAGCCAGAAAGGCCGCAAAGAGCGGGGACAAGAACACGCTTCGCGAGGCTGAAGCGCTCTGCGCGATCTCCAAAGCGCTCGAGAGAGGCACGCCCGCCCGCAGGATCGCCGGGGAGCTCGAGCAGGAGCTGTGCGCGCAGATGGGCCTGCTGACCGCCAAACCGACGCTCTACGCGCTCAATGTAGCCGAGTCCAATCTGGGCAAGGATCCCGCCGCGCTGCCGGGTCTGGCCCCTGTAATCGAGCGGGCCGCGGCTGAAGGAGCCGAGGTGGTCGTCGTGTCGGCGGCGATAGAGGAGCAGATCGCGTCGATGGACGAGTCCGAGGTGCGCGAGTATCTGGAGATGCTGGGTGTCGCCGAATCGGGCCTTGACAGGCTCATAAAGAAAAGCTACGCGCTGCTGGGGCTCATCAGTTTCCTGACGGCCGGAGAAAAGGAAGTACGTGCCTGGACCATCCGGCGCGGCATGACAGCCCCTCAGGCCGCCGGGAAGATACACAGCGATTTCGAGAGGGGCTTCATCCGCGCGGAGGTCGTGCCCTATGACAGGCTCGTCGCCTGCGGTTCGATGGCCGCCGCGCGCGAGCAGGGACTTATCCGTTCCGAGGGGAAGCAGTACGTCATGCAGGACGGGGACGTCGTGCTGTTCCGGTTCAATGTCGGATAGAGCTTACGGCAGCTCAATGCGTATCTGCTCCTCTTCGGACAGCGTCACCGCGATGCAGTCGTTCTTATAGGTACGCGGAGGCAGCGCGATCAGCGCGACGCCTGATTTTTCACCGCACACGAACAGCGAATGGTGCCAAACGCCCGGGCGAACCGTGACGATCGTACCCGCCGGAAGCAGAAACGCCTCAAATAGATCGAGGGGCGGCGCGTCGGCAGCCACAGCGGGTCCTACGTGCATTATCATGTCCGCATTGATGGGCAGCATGGCCTCGCCGCAGTGGTTATGGTATTCGGTCTTCGTGATGACGAACGGGCGTGGATGGATCTCCGACGCGCTGTAGGAAACGATCGCCCCCGACAGCGCCTGGGCGCACAAATCGGGCCAGAAACCGGTGACTTCATTACCCAGCCGCACGCGCGAGGGATCGGGCGAGAGCAGGTTATGATACTCGCCGTAGGGTGCGAATGCTTCACGGCTTAATGTTTTAACGGAAATAGTACGCATGTGAATACTCCTTTTTTTATTTTGAGGACGACAGGGACGTCATCAGATCATAGATTCGCTCCAGATCGTCCCGGTTGAAGTAGTTGATGATAATGCTGCCCCGATTGAGATCCCCGCGTAACTGCACGCGGGTGCCGAACAGCTGCTGCAAAGACTCGCGAAACTCGGACATCGCGGGGTCGAACGCGGGCTGATCCTGGGCGTAGGGCGACTTTTCCTGTCGGCTGAGCGCCTCAATCTGACGTACCGACAGACCCTTTTCCACCGCCTGACGCGCCAGCGCGCATTGTTGGGACGCGTCCTCGATTCCGGCGAGACTGCGCGCGTGCCCGGCAGAGAGACTGCCCTCGCGCACGAGTTCGCGCACGGGATCGGGCAGCGTCAGCAGGCGGAGCGCGTTGGCGACCACCGGACGGCTGCGGCCCACGCGCCGGGCCACTTCGGCCTGCGTCATATCAAATCGGTCCATGAGCTGCTGAAAGCCCTCGGCCTCCTCCAGCGGATTCAGATCGTCCCGCTGCAGGTTTTCCACCAACGATACGGCGAGTATCTGCTCGTCGGTCAGATCCTGTACGACCGCGGGCACGAGCGAGAGCCCCGCAAGCCGGGCGGCGCGCCAGCGACGCTCTCCCGCGACCAGCAGATAGCGCTCTCCCCGGCGGCACAGGAGCAGCGGCTGCAGTACGCCGTGCTCGCGTATCGATTCGGTCAGCTCGCGCAGCTTTTCAGGGTTAAAGTTCTTGCGGGGCTGATTCGGATTCGGATCGATATCGGAGAGCGGCACCTCATAAACGGGTCCGTCGGCCAGCGGATGGCCGGGTTCCTCGGGAAAAAGCGCGTCAAGGCCGCGCCCCAGACCGGTTCGTTTCATGAAAGGCACTCCTTCGATTTATCGGTCATACCGGTTCTTCTCATTGGAACTGATGAACTCGTGCGCCAGCAGCCGGTATGCCTCCGCTCCGGCGCATGTGGGGTCATAAAGATTGATGGGCAGCCCGAAGCTGGGGGCTTCGCTCAGCCGGACGTTCCGGGGAATAGCAGTATCGTAGACGCGTTCCTTGAAATACTTGCGCACCTCGGCCGCTACCTGGTTGGAAAGGTTCGTGCGCGAATCGAACATCGTCAGCACGACGCCCTCGACGCGCAGTCCGGGATTGAGCCGCTGGTGCACGAGCGTCACTGTGTTCATGAGCTGGGACAGCCCTTCAAGCGCGTAGAACTCGCACTGTATCGGAACCAGCAGCCGGTGGGCGGCGGTCAGCGCGTTCAGCGTCAGGAGCCCCAGAGAGGGCGGGCAGTCAATGAATATGTAATCGTACTGGTTCAGCACGGGATCCAGCAGCCCCTTGAGCACCTGCTCGCGCGCCATGACCGACACGAGCTCGATCTCCGCGCCCGCCAGTTTGATGCTGGACGGCGCCAGAGACAGCATGTCCATCATCGTAGGGCGTATGATTTCGTGCATCCCCCGGCCGCCCAGTATCGCGTCGTATACCGATAGTCCGGTCTGGTTTTTATCTAGGCCCAGCCCGCTGGTGCTGTTTCCCTGCGGATCGATGTCGAGGAGCAGCACCCGGCGGTTTTGCGCCGCCACGCAGGCGCTCAGGTTTACGGCTGTCGTGGTCTTTCCAACGCCGCCCTTCTGGTTCGCGACGGCGACGATTTTGCCCATGCGGTTTTCCTCCGATTCATCATTACCATTGATTATAGCGTATTCGGGCGCATAAAAAAAGCGGCAATCTGAAAAATCAGAATGTTTCACGTGAAACAATGTGGAAAACGGCGTCCGGATGTGTTACACTTACGAAAACCATTCCGGGAAGATTCCGGAATGTTTCACGTGAAACATTTGGAGGGACGGAGATGATGCCTATGGTGGCGCGACAGATCGAGAAAGACCTGAAAAACGCTTCGTGGATACGCAAGATGTTTGAG
>JAAYXU010000068.1 GCA_012515725.1 Clostridiales bacterium
TCATGGTATCATTTGTTTCGAGGTACTGTATGGAACTCATAGAAAAACTCTTCGAGGGACTAACGCACTTCGGGTGGCAGCAGGCCGTAATGATCGTCGTGGGCCTAGTGCTTATTAGCCTTGCCATATTCAGGAAGTACGAGCCCATGCTCCTGCTTCCAATAGGCTTTGGGTGCATCCTAGTCAATCTTCCGCTGGCGACGGTGCTTCAAAACGCGCTGGGTCAGGATCAGTTTCTCCGGGTGCTCTACAACGCCGGTATTGCGACAGAGCTTTTCCCGCTGCTCATATTCATCGCGGTGGGAGCGATGATCGACTTCTCGCCGCTTCTCAAGCAGCCGGTTATGATATTCTTCGGAGCGGCCGCTCAGCTGGGTATATTTACGGCGATGCTGCTGGCGGTAACGGCGGGAACATTCATTTTTACGCCTGAGGGCGGACCGATTTTCACGCTGCGGGAGGCTGCTGCGGTGGGCATCATCGGAGCCGCCGATGGCCCTACGACGATTTTCGTCGGGCATCTGTTCGCGGAGAAGTACATAGGTGCGCTATCGGTGGCGGCCTACTCCTACATGGCGCTCGTCCCAGTCATACAGCCGCCGGTCATACGCGCTCTGACCACGAAAAAAGAGCGGATGATACGGATGGATTCGGATATAAACGTTAAGGTCAGCCGCCCGGTTCTCATCGCGTTTCCGATCCTCATCACTATAGTCACCGGATTTGTCGCGCCCGAGGGCGTTCCGCTGGTGGGCGCGCTCATGTTTGGCAACCTGATACGCGAATGCGGCGTACTGGAGCGCTTGTCCAAGTCTGCTCAGAACGAGCTGGCCAACCTCGTAACGCTGCTGCTTGGTATCACGATCGGCTCCACGATGGCCGCCGAGAAGTTCATACAGCTAGATACGCTGCTCATACTGGTCATCGGTCTGCTGGCGTTTGTTTTCGATACCGCGGGCGGCGTGCTCTTCGCTAAGTTTATCAACCTCTTCCTTAAAAAGAAGATCAACCCGATGATCGGCGCGGCGGGTATTTCCGCGTTCCCGATGTCGGCGCGGATCGTGCAGCGGCTGGCCCAGCAGGAGGATCCCAGCAACTTCATACTCATGCCGGCTATCGGCGCGAACGTGTCCGGTCAGATCGGTTCCATCATCGCGGGCGCGGTAATCATATCGCTGCTCATGTGAGCGGGCGCATAGGGAAGGAGCGCAGACAAATATGTTTACAGAGGCACTCAAGGTAATGGGCATCGGTATCGGCGTCGTGTTTACAATGCTGGCGGTTTTCTATTTCATGATACGGGCCCTCATGAGAATCTTCCCCGCCAGGGACGACAGCGATACTCAAAAACAGGAGACCGGACCATAATAAGTGAAAAAGGCAGAGGTAGCGTGATGGTTCGCAACGACGGAAGAAAGGAATACGAGCTGCGGCCTATCCGGATGCAGACGGGTTTCGCAGGCAACGCGGACGGATCGGTTCTAATCGAATGGGGCAGAACGCGCGTGCTGTGCACCGCGATGCTGGAGGAGCGGGTCCCGCCGTTTCGCGCGGGAACCGGCCAGGGATGGCTCACAGCCGAGTACGCGATGCTGCCCGCCTCAACGCCTGTTCGCAAGTCGCGTGAGCGGGCTGTTCCCGACGGGAGATCCACCGAGATCCGCCGCCTCGTAGGCCGCGCGCTGCGGGCGGTCATGGACTTCGACGCGCTGGGAGAGCGCACGGTCTGGATCGACTGCGACGTCATCGAGGCCGACGGCGGTACCCGGACGGCGTCGGTGACGGGCGCATATGTCGCGCTGTGCCTTGCCGCGCGTAGCTGGCAGGAGAAGGGAATCGTTACAGCCAATCCGGTCGCCGGGGCGGTGGGCGCGGTGTCGGTGGGGATAGTGGACGACACGCCGGTGCTTGATCTGCACTACGAGGAGGACAGCCGCGCCCAGGTGGACATGAATGTTGTCATGACCGGAGACGACCGGTTCGTGGAGGTGCAGGGAACAGGCGAGCAGAGGCCCTACACACCCGACGAGCTGACCTGTCTGCTGGCGCTCGCGCGGGACGGCATAGCCCGGATCATCGCTATGGAGCGGGCTGCGCTTGCCGGTGATCCGCAATGAACCCTCTAGTCATCGCTTCGTGCAACCATAACAAAACCGCAGAGATCCGCGCGATACTGGGCGGGATATACGCCCGTATGCTGTCCATGACCGAGGCGGGGTTTTCCGGGGAGATTGAGGAAACGGGGGCGACGTTCCGCGACAACGCGATACTAAAAGCGCGCGTCGTTATGGAGGCGACCGGTATGGATTCGCTGGCGGATGACTCGGGGCTCGAGGTGTTCGCGCTGGGAGGTGCGCCGGGCGTGCTGTCGGCCCGCTACAGCGGCCGGCACGGAGACGACGCCGCGAATAACGAAAAGCTGCTGCGGGACATGGAGCGTCTGACCGGCAGACAGCGGGACGCGCAATACGCATGCTGCATCGCGCTGGCCCGCCCGGGACTCCCGATACTGACCGCCGAGGGGACCTGCCCCGGCACGATACTGCGCGA
>JAAYXU010000069.1 GCA_012515725.1 Clostridiales bacterium
CTGGCCGGACTTGGTTTCTCGACGGTCTGGCCGGCGCTGGCGGCCCGCGCGTCGGCGCGGTACCCGGACGACAGGGGCGCGGCGCTCGGTATCATGATGGCGTTCTCGGGGCTTGGCGGCATGGCTGCGCCCTTCGCGCTGGGACTGCTGGCCGACGCGCGCGGGCTTGGGGTCGCGGTCTGGACGCTCCCGGCGATGACCGCCGTGCTGCTCACGCTCATCGCCGTCCTCAACCGGCAGGAGCGCGCAGCCTCCGGGGACGCCCAGCGCAGTGCGTAGAGGTTACATTTCCCGGCGTCCCGCGAGCGCGCGGCCCAGCGTGACCTCATCGGCGTACTCGAGATCGGAACCGACCGGCAGGCCGTGGGCTATGCGGGTCACCCGGATCCCCAGCGGACGAACGAGCTGCGCAATATACATCGCGGTCGCCTCGCCCTCAAGGTCGGGATTCGTCGCCAGTATGACTTCCCGTACCGCGCCGTCCCGGAGCCTCTCTAGAAGCTCCCGGATGCGGATATCCTCGGGGCCTTTGTTGTCCCCCGGCGATATAACCCCGTGGAGCACATGGTAAAGCCCCCTGAACTCGCGGGTGCGCTCCATCGCCTCGACATCCCGCGGCCCGCTTACGACGCACAGCACGCTGCGGTCGCGCCGCTCGTCACTGCACATCGCGCAGGGCGTCACGTCGGTAAACGCCTGGCATACGGGGCAGATGCGTATGTTCTTGTGCGCCTGCCATATCGCCCGGGCCAGCTCGCGCACCTCGCTCTCGTCCCGCCCGAGTATATGATAGGCCAGACGCGCCGCCGTGCGGCTGCCGATGCCCGGCAGCTTGGAAAGCTCGTTTATCAGCCGCGCCAGCGGCTCAATAAGAGCGCCCATCGCTAAAACATACCCGGCAGACCCAAACCGCCCGTGAGCTTGCCCATTTCGCCCTCGGTCATCTGGTCGACGCCGCGAAGTGCTTCGTTGACCGCGGCAAGTATCAGATCCTGCAGCATTTCGATATCGTCCGGATCCGCCGCCTCGGGCGCGATCGTGATGGATTTGAGCTCCTTTTTACCGGTTACGACGGCTTTTACCATACCGCCGCCCGACGCGGCCTCGACCTCGCGCTCGGCCAGCTCCTCCTGAATACGCGCCATGTCCTGCTGCATCTTCTGGGCCTGGCGCATGAGCTGCTGCATGTTGCCGCCGCCCCCGCCTGGAAGTTTGCGCTTTGCCATGTTTTCCTCCTGCTATTAATGATCGTCGTCAAAGGCGACCGAAACCGAAGAGCCGGTGACCTGAGCCAGATCGAGCGTAGAGCGCTCGATGAACTGCATCTGCTCGGTGCCTACGTTCTCCTCGTGCGCCTCGACCCGGACAGGCCGCCCCAGCGCCTCGGAGAAGCACTCCGAAAGCCTCGCGCTGTTACGCTTGTTGTTGAGCCGCTGCAGCACCGGAAGGTTGTTGGGCGGAACCACGATTTCAAGGAGCCCTCCCGTGAGCCGCGCAGGACGGGCTATCTGCATGAGGCTTATGAGCACCGTGTTACGCGGCTCGCCCGACAGGTCGTCCATGATGCGGTTCCATATCAGCCTGAGATCGGGCGCGTTTTCATCGTCTTCGGGCGGGCCTGACTCGCGCGCCCCCGTATCCTTCTCGGTCTCCGCGGGCGCGGACGGACTCGGCTCAATCTGCCCGCCTGCGTCCGCTTCCGGCGGACCGCTTTCCCCGGTATCAGTATCCGGAAAAGTCTCGGAGCCTGTACCCGCTCCGCCACCGATTTGCGCCGCGTCGTCGTCTGGCAGCTCTTCCGTAGCATCATCAGCCTGCGTCCCATAGGGCTCCTGAACGGATTCCTCCCAGGGCGCCTCGTCCTCTGAATACGCGGTATCAGTATCGGCCATCGGCGGCGCGCTTGCACACTGCGGTATGCCGCTTGCGACAGCAGCCTCGAGCCGCTCGATGCGCTCCAGCAGCGCCTCGTAACCGCTGCCCTTTTCCTGGCGGCAGCAGCGGGCCACAGCCAACTCTATGAGTACTCGGGGCTGGGCCGCGTAGCGCAGTTCGCCCTCCAGCGACGAGAGTATTTCCATCACGCGCAGCACCGTTCCCGGCGCGGATCGTACCGCCTGCTGCGCAATGCGCGCAGCTGTCGTGTCGTCGGCCAGCAGCGCCTCCACACCCGAAGACATCGCGACGAAAAGGTCGCGGAAATGGCGCAGAAGCTCGAACGCCAGCGTCTGCGCGTCGCAGCCCGCGTCGAACATGGCTCCAAGGCCCTGCATCGCGCGGCCGACGTCCCCCTCCAGTATCGCGTCCGACAGCGCGAAATAATACCGCTGATCGGCGGTTCCCAACATCGCGTAGACATCGGCGGCCGTGATGCTGCTCCCGCCCGACATACACTGATCGAGCAGCGACAGCGCGTCGCGCAGACCGCCCTCGGCCGCGCGGGCAATGACCGACAGCCCCCGCTCCTCCATCGTAACGCCGTGGTCGCCAAGTATTTTCCTGAGAAGCTCCTGTATCTGCGCCGTGGGGATGCGCGTAAAATCAAAGCGCTGGCACCGGGACAGCACCGTATCGGGCAGTTTCTGCGGCTGCGTGGTAGCCAGTATGAATACGCTGTGGACGGGCGGTTCTTCCAGCGTTTTGAGTAGCGCGTTGAACGCCGACGCCGACAGCATATGCACCTCGTCGATGATGTATACCCGGTAGCGGCCCGCCGCGGGGGCGTAGCCTACGTTCTCGCGCAGTTCACGTATATTGTCTACGCTGTTGTTACTGGCGGCATCGATCTCGAGGATATCGACGCTCTCCCCTCCCAGCGCGGCGCATACGGAGCACTCCCCGCATGCCTCTGCCTGCTGGGGATTACGGCAGTTGATAGCCCGCGCGAATATGCGGGCCATCGTCGTCTTGCCCACGCCCCGCGGGCCGCAGAACAGATATGCGTGGGCGATGCGTCCCGAAATGACCTGGTTGCGAAGTATGCGGGTGATGGCCGTCTGCCCGATCACTTCGTCGAACCGGGTAGGACGGTACTTTCTGTACAGCGCCTGGTAAGCCATCGGCATCCCTCCCTGCATTTACCGCAACGTTCATCCTATTATAAGATACCACCCCCTAAAAAACAAGGGAACGCCTCGCCCCATCAGGGATTACTGGACACCCTGCTCCACCAGCTCGCGTCCCAGCTCGCGCCCGTTCTCGTCGCAGAAAATCCGGTAAACGCGGGGTTTCTCCCCGCTCTGCGTCACGCCGATAACGCGCACATACGCGCAGTAGTCGTAGGGCATACGGTAGATTTCGGCTACCAGCTCGCCCTCGTCGGCACGAACCCACAGCGCCATCGGCCGCAGGGTGTCGTTGCGCAGCACGAGGTCCATGCCCGCGGCGGTCACCGCCTCAAGCCCCGGCGCGACCGGAAGCCGGAGTGTACCGTCTCCGTGGCGCTCTAGGACCGTAAGCTCCGCGTGCAGCGCGGCTCCGTAGATCACGGTGGGCAGATGAACGCGGGACTCCAAGGAAGCGCGGCCCGCGGCCGCCAGATGCTGCCGCAGCGAATACGTATCGCCCGGATCCAGCACCGCCGCGCCGATCGCTTCGCAGTCGGCGCGCAGCGCATCCCGCAGCGTATGGTACTCGTCAGGACGGTACCCGTAGGAGACGCGCGGAGGCTCCATGGCTCTCAGCGCGTCGGCTGTGAGCCCAGCCTCGATGACGCCCAGCGCCACCGGCACTGCGCTGCCCCATCCCCTCCGCTCGTAGGCCTGCACACAGGCGTCGGCCGTGGCCTGCACATCGAGACCGTAGCCCGGAACCTCGTTCCGGACCCGTATCCGCTCCCCGGCCGGAGCGCTCGTGTCGAATCCCACAAGGCGCGCGTCGACCGGCGCGGTGTACAGCTCCCCCGACATCGCCGCAAGACGCGACTCCAGCAGCGCCCGGTCCAGCGTAAATTCGCTCTCAAAGCGCCAGCCCGTCAGACGCACTCCGGTTCGCTCCATCCACCGCAGCCAGGCCGGTCCGCCGCGCCCGACGGCCCACGCGCGGGCGAGCGTTTCCTCGGTATTGAAGGAGCCCACCTCTCCCCCGTCCACAAACCATCTCGCGTCCTCATTCTCCAGCGCGAAAAGAAGCGTCCGGCCCCGTTGCCGCTCGTGGCTTTTTAGCATATCGAGCGCCTCGTCCCATGTCCTGCCGCCGACATTTACGCCGTCCACCGTGATCCCCCTGCAGAAAAAAGGGCTCGCATCAGCCTGCCGGAACGCCGCAAGCTGCCACACAAAGAGCGACGCGGATCCCGCAACGAGCAGTATCGGCAGAAGTATCATAACCGGACGGCGCAAGCGCGGCAGGGCTTTGAAAAGTTTCATGCATCCTCCTTTGCACATACTCACATGATACCATTTTGCATGATAAAATAAAACCATAAAAAAGCCCTCACGGCAGTGTGAAGGCTTTCTGTATACGAGCGCTATTCCTCTGTGGGCGCGGCGGTGGGCTCGGGCGTAGTAGCCGGGGTGGGCTTGGGCGTTACCAGATCAGCGGGATTTATATAGGTACGCTTCGTTATCGCCCTGTACACATCGAGTATCAGCTCTTCCCTGCGCACCACATTGCCCTGCGCGTCCTTGTACACCTTGTAGCTCTGGCATTTGATATAGTTATGGGGATCTACCACCCGCGGCTGGCCTACGGGTACTTCCGCATCGGGTATGACTTGGGGCGGATCCGTCGGGGGATGCTCGTCGAGCGTCTTGACCCCAATATCGATCGAGAGCCCGTCCGGAAGCGGCGCGCCGTACACCTCGGCGACGACCCGGCGGTCATCGGTCGTGTACATGATGATGTAGACGGGCGTCGCGTGGTTGTTCTTGCACTTAAGGTCCGTGCCCGACGGGTAGTCCACCGTCGCGTCCCGCCCCCGCTTTAGATAGCCCAGCTCATAGGAGTGGTGGCTCCGGTCGGTAATCTCCAGATCGGCCATGACCAGCGCGTTGAAAAGCGTGCCCGACACCTGGCAGACGCCGCCCGCCACGCCCTGATCGGGCTGGCCGCTGAGTATAATACCCGCGTCCTTGTAGCCGGTCGCGTATGTGCGCGGGCCGGTCGTCGCGTTGAACGAAAACTCCTCCCCGGGCATGATGACGGTGCCCGACAGATGGGACATCGCCAGATTGATATTATGGATCCGGTTCTTATCGTTTGTCATCCGGGTCTCGAAATGGCATATGAGCTGCGTGTTCGCCTTGAGCGCCTCCATCGTAATCTGGGGCGCAATCTGGCTGGACGCTACCTCGACGGTCTGTCCCCACTGGCGCGCTTCGACCAGCGACCTGACCTGCTGCCAGGCTGACTGAGTATCCACCCGCACTCCGTATTGCTCGGGCGAGTACATGAAGCGCACGGTCGCGGCGGCGTCGGGATTGAACTGAGTGATGGCGGCATCGATAGGATCAGCGTCATAGAATGCCGAAAGAGCCATGACCCTGGACTCTATGGGCGACGGATCTATCGTCATCGACGTGGTAAACTCGGCCGGATTCTCAGGGAGCGCCTTGACATACTCGTACCGGCTGTCGCGGCTTCCCTGGCGTCCTGTGTTCCAGGCCTTCTCGAGAACCTGCTCGGTGTCAAATGTGACCGTCATATCCTCGGCAGTAAAACGTGTGGTAGCCTCGCCAACGCGGATGCCTACCGATATCGCGTCAAGAAGAGGCTGCTGCTTCTCCCGGATCCGTGCGCGCGCCTCATCGGGCGTCAGGCCTCCCAGAGGAACGCCGTCTACGAACACGCCATCATAGAATGTGTCGATATCCAGCGTCTCGCTGACCTGCCTGAGATACTCCTGATTGAGATACTGCTGGTATTTCCAGTACGCGACTCCGCCGGCCGCTATAGCGACCACGATGACGGCGATCAGGATAACGGTTGTGCGGGTTCCGCCTTTTCCCTTACCGCTACCCTGTGAAGCAAACCTGCGCTGTGCCACCATTATGCCCCCTTGCAGTTAATCCCGTGAAACGGGCGAGGATACCAGTTATCATGATACGCAACCGGCTCTCCCATGTAAAGTATAGCGGAAATTTGTATTGAAAAAACATCCAAAACGTAAAAATCAACGCGGCTTCGTAATATTTTTAGCCGAAAGCTGATAGGTCAGTGACATCAGCGTATCAATTATATGAATACTTTCGATAATGGGCCCATTTTCCTGCGCGTCCAGCTTTACGGGCGCGAAGTTCAGTATGGCTCCGACGGCGCTGGAGCTTATTAGGTGCGCCACCTTGTTGGCGACCTCCTGAGGTACCGTCAGTATCGCGATGTCGATATTATTTTCATTTATAAAGGACACCATCTCATCCGCGGACTTGACGGTCAGACCGTGAACCTGCGTGCCGATGACGGCGGGATCCACGTCGAAAAGCGCTTCCACGCGGAATGCGTCTCCTCCCAGATACCCATATCCCGCAAGCGCCCTGCCTATATTTCCCGCGCCCACGACCACCATTTTCCAGGCCCTCTTGAGGCCGAGAATTTCCTCGAGCGCCTCGCGGAGCTTATTGACAGGGTACCCGTATCCCTGATGCCCGAACCCTCCGAAAAGGTTAAAATCCTGCCGGACCTGGGAAGCCGTTAGTCCGAGCAGCGCGCCCAGCTCTTTGGACGAGACGCTTTCCGTGCCCGCCTCGTCCAGTGACAGGAGCCTGCGATAGTAGCGCGGAAGCCGTCTTTTTACCGCGTCGGACACTCTTTTTACCATATATGGTCCCTCCTTGCAGCGGTCTGGCGGCGATTGTTAAATAATTATCATCATCCTTATAATACCATGAAAATACCGATCAATACAATAAAAACATGACCATAGCGAGATTTCGTACGCAGCACACGGAATGCGTATC
>JAAYXU010000070.1 GCA_012515725.1 Clostridiales bacterium
ACCAACACCGGCAACCAGACGCTTCCGGACGTCGTTATCACCGATGATCAGATCGACCTTGCGGAAATCGGCTACGGCGCGGGTAAATTCGTGACCCTGGCCCCCGGTGATTCGGTGAGTTTCGACTACACGATCAATGTACCCGCGATGGGCGCGGGCGAGACGTCCTTTACGAACACTGCTACCGCTACGAGCGAAGCTTGCTCGGCGAGCGACAGCGCGACCGTTGACGTCATCAACCGCTCCTACGGCCTCGTCCTCACCAAGTCGGCCGACAGGACGTCCGCGTTCACAGGCGACACGGTCAACTACACTCTGTATGTGGAGAACACCGGCAACCAGAATCTGACCGGCATCACCCTGCAGGATGTAAACAACGACGGGTATGTCACGCTGCCTGATTATCCGACCACGCTGGCGGTAGGCGATCACTTTGAGGTGAAGTACAGCCTCACGATGGCCGAAACCGATCCCGCGGGCGACTATGAGTTTAAGAACACGGCCACGATCACCGTAAACGAACTCCCCGAACCCATTACCTCCAGCTGGACGGTCGACGTGACGCAGCGCGTCAGCGCCCTGACGATCGAAAAGGCATCTTCGGTTAGCGAGGCGTATCTGGGTGACGAGGTGACCTTCACGATCACCATCCGGAACACGGGCAACCAGCCCCTGAGCGGAATCAAGGTAACCGACGCGCTCCTGGGCTACGACAGCACGCTGGCTGATGCGCTCGAACCCGACCCGATCGGCACGCTGAACCCCGGCGAGGAGTGGTCGGTGACGCTCAAGAAGACGATGGACACTCTGGGCGCGTTCACCAACACCGCGCGCGTCGAGAGCACCGATCAGGAGCCCGCGTTCGAGCCCCAGGAAGACTCGGCTACCGTCGAGGTCCTAGCGGTTCCCGAATACGGCGTGGACATTAAAAAGAGCGTAACGACCGAAGACACCGACGAAGGGCTTGCCGCGACCTACACCGTCACGGTACGCAATATCGGAAACCAGCCGCTCCCCGCGGTGCTGGTTAAGGACGAAGCCCTTGGGTTTGAGCAGACCGTATCGCTGGCCGTAGGTGAAGCTAAAGTGTTCGTGATGCCCGTCGTCACTTATACAATCGAGGGTACCTATGAGAACACGGCTACGGCCGAAGATCCCGGCGAGGTTGATCTGTTCGAGAAGAAGCTCGCAACAGCTACCGTTATCTACATCCCCGAGGAAGAACCGCCGTACAACCCCGTAACCGGTCAGGGCGGCATCTGGGCCGCGATCATGGGCGCGCTGGCTGCCGTAACGGTTGCGCTGGGACTGTTCGGACGCCGCCGGAGAGCAGCGCACGGAAGATAAACTAAAACAGCTTGGAGGGGCTGGCCGCAAGGCCGGCCCCCCTTTTTTACATTTCCCCGGCCATATCAAGCACCGTCTGCGCGATCTGTCCCAAAGGCACCTGCCGCTCCACGCCGCCCAGATCATAGGCGACTCTGGGCATACCATACACGACGCTCGAGTCCCGATCCTGCCCCACGGTACGCGCTCCCGCCTTGCGCATAGCGACTATACCCCGAGCCCCGTCGTAACCCATGCCGGTGAGTATGACGCCCACCGCGCGCGCTCCGCAGCAGGACGCCACGCTGTGAAATAGCACGTCGACCGAAGGACAGTGACCGTTCGCCTTTTCGCCCTCGAAGCAGCGGACAAACCTGTCGTGCCCGCGTCCCGCTACCTGCATGTGCATGCCGCCCGGCGCGATCAGCGCGATGCCCTGCCGGACCGGTTCCCGGTCCCGGGCCTCCCTGACCTCCATCGCGCAGCTGCTGCTTAGCCGCCGAGCAAACATCTCGGTAAAGACAGGCGGCATGTGCTGCACGATCAGCACGGCAGGCATGTCGGCCGGAAAGCCCCGCACCACCTCGGAGAGCGCCTCGGGCCCTCCGGTCGACGCGCCGATCGCTACGATGATATCGCGCCTCAGCGATCGCCCCGGGCTGGTGCTTCTCTGCGCGCGCAGCCGTCTGGAATCCGCGACCCTGGCTGTCGATGCGATCTTTATTTTAAATGCTAATTCCCTGTGAAACCGCTCGATTTCACAGGGATCACGCAGCTGAGGCTTGCTTACGAAATCCACAGCGCCCGCGTTTATCGCGTCGAAAACTCCGCCGCTCACGGAGCTTACCACGACTACGGGCAGCGGGTACTGGGGCATCAGTCTGCGCAGGAACTCGATGCCGTTCATTTTGGGCATCTCAATGTCCAGCGTGAGCACATCGGGCCGCAGGCTGATGATTTTATCCCGCGCTTCAAAGGGATCCCCGGCAGTCCCCGCCACTTCGATAAGCGGATCCTTTTCGAGGCACTTACGGATTGCTTCCCTGAAAACCATCGAGTCGTCTACGATGAGGACTCGTATTGCCGGACGAGAAAGCATAGCGCCTCCATCGTATCGTTATTGCAGTATCCCCGCGGGTTTGCGATATACGGCCGGCATTATGTACCGGTACATCGTCTCCTCGCGCTCAAGCGCCTCTGAGTGACCGATAAAGAGGTAGCCTCCCGGCTCGGTCATCTCATAGAACCTGTTCACGAGCGCGTTTTTCGTGGGCTGGTCGAAATAGATCATTACGTTGCGGCAGAATATCACATGGAATTTCCGGCGGAACGGGAATTCCCGCGCCATCAGATTGAAACGCCGGAATATGACCTGGCTGCGAATCCGCTCGCAGACCCGGAATCGGTCGCTGCCGATGTGCTCAAAATACCTCCTGAGCATATCCGCGGGCATCTGGCTGATCGATTGGCCGCTGTAGCATCCCTCCTGCGCATGGCGAATCGCGCGGGTGGATATGTCGGTGCCCAGTATCTGAGTGTCCCACGACACGGAACGGCTCCCGAAGAACCTGTCAAGCACCATTGCCAGCGTGTATGCTTCCTCGCCGGTAGAGCATCCGGCGCTCCATATGCGCAGATCGCGCGACGGCACGTTATTCGCGAGCCACGGAAGTACCTCGCCGCTCATAAACTCAAAATGCCGCGGCTCCCTGAAGAAAAACGTGTGGTTGGTGGTAATCAGATTGAGCAGATTGGCCATCTCCTCGCCCGACCGGTCGGACCGGACGTGGTTCATATACTCAGAAAAGCTCTGGTAACCCCTGCGGCTCAATAAACCGAACAGGCGGCTTTCCACGAGCTCCTTTTTCCTACCCAGATTGATGCCGTAATTCCTCTGTATGAAACCGGTGAGCGCGGCGAATTCATGTTCCGTCAGTTTCATTTGGTCCCCCTGAAATGGTGGCGGGCAGCAGGGGCCACCGCCGCCCGCGTGTCCAATGGGATGCGTTAATACTTACCGAACTCGGGATCGTTGAGGGATATAACGGTATCTGCTTTGCTCTCCCGGATCCCCTCGCTCTTCGCGCAGGCCGCGCGCGCCGCCGCGGGCTTCTCCCCGAATCGAGCCGCGCTCTCTCCCCCGCTCAGCTTAAAATGGCTGACCATATCCTTAAGAATCCGCGCCTGACCTGAAAGCTCCTCGCTGGCGCTGGCGCTTTCCTCGGCGGTAGCGGAGTTGGTCTGCACGACCTGGGACACCTGCTCGATGCCCCTGTCGATCTGGGCTATACCTGCCGCCTGTTCGTTGCTAGCGGTCGCGATCTGGTTCACCAGCTCGGCGGCCCGGGCCACGTCGCTGACTATCTTCTCGAGCGAGCGCGCCGTTTCGTTGGCGATCTGCGTTCCGGCATTGACCTTGTTCATAGAGCCCTCGATGAGTGCGGTGGTCTCCTTGGCGGCTTCGGCGCTCTTGGCGGCCAGGTTGCGCACTTCCTCGGCGACGACCGCGAACCCTTTGCCGTGCTGTCCGGCGCGCGCGGCCTCGACCGCCGCATTGAGGGCCAGTATGTTCGTCTGGAAAGCGATGTCGTCGATGACCTTTATGATCTTGGAAATATTGGTCGACGACTCGTTGATGTCGTTCATCGAAATCAGCATCTTGCTCATCTGGCTGTTGCCCTGCTCGGCGTTCTGCCGCGCCTCGGCGGCGAGCTTGTTGGCCTCGTTCGCGTTCTCGGCGTTCTGCCGGGTCTGGGCGGCGATCTGGCTTACCGATGAGGTCAGCTCCTCGACCGCGCTCGCCTGTTCGGTCGCTCCCTGGGAAAGCTCCTGGCTCCCGTCGGACACCTGTCCCGCGCCCGAGGCTACCTGCTCGGCGGCCTCCGATATGCCCAACAGAATGTCGTTCAGCTTCGCGGCATAGGAATCCATTAGCCGGGCCATGTTTCTGATCTCATCGCCGGTCAGTTTCGACGCGTCCACCCGTACCGATAACTCGCCCTGCGCGATCCTCTCAGTGATTTCAGTAACCGTCTGGATGCTTCTCCTAACGGACCGAACAATATAGTATGACAGCAGTATGAGCGCAACTATGACCGCACTGATACATGCTACCGACACGATGATGCTTGACCTGACATCACCCGCGATCTCGTCCGACCGCTGCCGAGCATAGCTCTCCAGTATCTCGGTCATGGTATTGATTTCTTCTCTTGCCGCATCAAAGGCAGCCTGTTTTGCCGCCATGTCTCCGTCCCCCGTCCGCAGATCGTATGCCTGCCGCCACTGGGAGAATTTCTCGAAGAACGATTTCCCCAGCTGATCCAGTGTTTTTCCCGTAGCCTCGTTGACGTAACGGGAATACAGACGTTCGTTGCCCGAAATATTGTTCAGCGCTTCTCTGATGCGCTCGTACGCCTGGTCAGCATTCTCCTCGAAATCTCCCAGCAGCGCATCTCTTTCCTCGGAGGACAGCTGATTACCCTCAAGGTAGAGTTCCTTCTCGGCAATAGCCGCCTGGTAGAAATCGCGATCAGCGTTTAGTATTGCGGCGGTGCTGATATAGACCTCGTCATAGAGCGCCAGCCTGGACTCGTCGCTGATCTGATTTGACCGAAACCCGAAATAGCCTAAAAGTCCGGCCAGTATCAGGAAAAGCGGAACGACCAACAGCATAAGCTTCACGGAAATTTTTAAGTTTGACAATCTATTATCTTCCTTTCTCATCAAAGTAATCATAATAATTGGGGCCGCGCCCTCTGTGCCGTCTGCTCGGTATTATGCTCAGGCCGATTTGAGCTCCTGCAGGTCGGCCTCGGACAGCAAATTTCTGCAGTCCAGCAGCAACTTGACCTCGTCGCCCACCTTGCCGATTCCGCTGATAAACCGACTCTGCACCCCGGTGCCGATGTCGGGCGTCTCGACGATGTCCTGGTCGCTGATGTTCATGACCTCGGTCACCGTATCCACTATGAGTCCGATGAACAGGTCGTCTATGTCGACGACAATGATGCACGTCCGGTCGTCGTACGGCTTTTCATCCTTGTGAAATCGCAGCCTTACATCCATGAGGGGAATTATCTTCCCCCGCAGGTTGATGATGCCCCGGATGTAGTCGGGGAGTTCCGGAACGCGGGTGATGGCCTGCAGTCCGATGATCTCTGTCACATACTTGATCTCAATACCGTACATCTCCTCGTCCAGGGAGAAAGTAAGATACTTATTCCTCTGCGTATCTTCTTCAAGCAGTATTTCGTCCCGTTCTTCGTTCAAAACTTATACCTCCCGTATCATGATCGTTGAGGGTGGCGATATCGAGTATCAGGCTGATGGTGCCGTCTCCCAGCAGTGTGCATCCCGATATTCCCCTTACCTTCCTGAGATACTCCGGCAGCGACTTGATCACTACCTGCTGCTGTCCAAGCAGCTCGTCGGCCAGCAGGCAGAGACTCTTTCCTGCGTCCTCCACCATGATGACGATGCCATCGCGCTCCCCTCCCCCGCCGTCTGCGCCGAATAAACGGTTCAGCCGGATGAGCGGGTAGCATTTGCGGCGGATCATCAGCATCTCGTTGCCGCTCGTGTCGGTGATGATCTTATTGCGGTCGTGCTGGAAAAACTCCTGTACGCTGACCGTGGGGATCGTGTAGACTGCTTTCCCTACCTGTATGAGCATGCCGTCGATGATGGCCAGCGTCAGCGGTATACGGATCGTCACATCGGTTCCCTCCCCGGGCCTGCTGTCGATCAGCACCGTGCCGCCCAGCTGCGCGATATTGCTGCTGACGACGTCCATGCCCACGCCGCGGCCCGAGAACTCCGACACCGATTCGTTTGTCGAGAATCCGGGCTGAAATATGAGCGCCCAGACATCCTTATCTGCGTACTCG
>JAAYXU010000071.1 GCA_012515725.1 Clostridiales bacterium
AAGCGGGGCTGTATGTAAAGTCGGTAATATCGCATTTCGGCATCTCGGAAAGCCGTCTGCAGGCCATCTTCCGCAAACTAACGCACAAGAGTTTTTTCGAGTATGTCGAAAGCCAGCGGATGGAGCTGGCCGAGCGGCTGGTCTGCCACACCCACCATCCGATCACCGACATCGTGGC
The DNA here is from genome assembly GCA_012515725.1 of Clostridiales bacterium. Taxonomy (GTDB): domain Bacteria; phylum Bacillota; class Clostridia; order Christensenellales; family UMGS416; genus JAAYXU01. The sequence continues at coordinate 179 of JAAYXU010000071.1, forward strand.
CGAGTGCGGCTATACGACCCTCAATTCATTTTACAAGGCGTTCCGCCGCAATTTTGGCGTGTCGCCCAGCACAATGCGCAAAAAGGCGAGCCGGGGGCTTTAAAAGGCGATCGCCTCGTCGATGAGCGTTATCCGGCAGCGTTTTATTCGGTTTCCTCCTCAAATACGAGACTGACGCATTCGAGCGATACCGGCTCGTCCTCCGCGCAGTCAGCGCACCGGAGCACAAACCGCTTCGGTCCCGCCGAAAGCGCGAGCGGCTCGGCGGCCTCCGCGCTCCCGCTGTCGATGAGCTGTGACCACTGCGCGCGCGCCTCCCGCGCGCCGTCCGCGGCATACACCGCAAGCTCCAGCCTGCGTGGCGCGGGAGCGGGCTCCGCGTTGTAGCGTATCGGCGTTGCGATACGGGCACGATAGACGCCGGGCCGGGTCAGCGCCGCCTCCCATACCAGGCTGACGCCGGGATCCTTCCAGTTAATGAGAGCGCCCGAGCCCTCCAGCGCCATGTGCGCGGGACGCATATACCGATCCCCGAGCCCATGGCGGGGGATTGGCTGCGGCGCTCCATGCTTCAGGGCGGCCGCGCCGTGCGGATACAGCGAAAGCACGCCGTCCTGATCGGTGATCACATCAGAAAAAACCGGCGGACCGGCAAGCTCCACGCGGTATGCGGGACGGTAAGCGTCCGACACCGGAAGCGCGATACTAAGCGACGGTATGCCGTCCGCGTCGCTGTGCGAAAAGTCCACCGCGCCGCCGCCGCGAAGATCCGTCACCGCCTTGACCTTTGTTACAAGTCCGTTCACAACCAGCGGAGTTTTCGCGCCATCGTTCATGAAGAAATACAGGCGGCTGCCCTTTGAGGTGACCGATCCCCACGGGAATTCGTACGGGGACGGATTGCCGCGTGTTTCCTCAAGCGCTTCTGCGCATCCGGCCGTCCAGGAGCCTACCTGCGAGAGTATCCGCTCGGTTTCCTCCGGGATGGAGCCGTCGCCGCGCGGGCCGATATTCAAAAGGAAATTCACGTTCCTTGCGGCCAGCCGGATACGCTTGTCGATGATATCGCGGCTGTCCTTCCAGTGATGGTCGTAATGCTTGTAGCCCCATGTGTCGTTGAGCGTGACGGGCGACTCGGTGGGAAACGTGAGCGGCATGACGGGAAGCTGGTTGTCGCCGAGACTCCGGTAGTCGCCCATGCCGTTGCCGATGCGCGAATTGACAAGGCAGCGGGGCTGGAGCGTCTTGACATGCCGGTACAGGCGCTCCGACTGCTCGGCGGATATCGTCCGGGGCGTGTCGAACCACATGAGAAATATGTCGCCGTAGCGCGTCAGCAGCTCTGTGACCTGGGGCAGCACCTTGCGGGAGAAGTATTCCTCGAAATCCTTGCCCGCGCTGTAGGGGAAGTCCCATATATTGGCCCAGGGGCGGCGGGCGGGCAGATACGCCGGGTCGTCCCAGCCTCCGGCGTTGCGCTCATGCCAGTCGAGCGCCTGCGAGTAGTACAGGCCGAATTTCATATCGTGCCTGCGGCAGGCATACGAGAGCTCCGCGATAATGTCCCGCCCGAACGGCGTCGCGTCCACGACATTGTAGGGATCGGCGTCGGACTTAAAGAGCGCGAACCCCTCATGGTGCTTGCTGGTGATGACCAGATAGCGCATTCCCGCGGCCCGCGCCATACGGACGATCGCGTCGGCGTCGAACTTCGTCGGGTTGAAGCGGGCGGCCAGCTTTTCGTATTCGGCGATCGGTATCCTGTGGTACGACATGATCCACTCGCCGATGTCGTCCATGCGCTGACCCTGCCATTCCCCGGCGAGCAGGCTGTAGAGCCCCCAGTGTATGAACATCCCAAACCGCGCGTCGTAAAACTCCTCGATGGCTTCCTTCATACGCTCATCCTCCCCTTTTGTTGTCTATCGCACCAGATACCCGCCGTCCACCGGTATGACCGCGCCCGTTACGTAGTCGGATGCGGACGAGGCCAGGAACACGGCCGCGCCCGCCATGTCTTCGGGCAACCCCCAGCGCCCGGCCGGTATGCGCGCCATGATCTGCGCGTTGCGAGCGGCGTCGTCGATGAGCGCTGTGTTCATATCGGTCGCCATGTACCCGGGAGCGATCGCGTTGACCTGTACGCCCCGCCCGGCCCATTCGTTCGAAAGCGTTTTTGTAAGCTGCACGACTCCGCCCTTGCTTGCCGCGTAGGCCGGGATATTGAGTCCGCCGAAAAAACTGCCCATCGAGGCGATGTTGATGATCTTGCCGTGACCCTGCTCGAGCATGATGCGCCCGGCCATCTGGCACAGCGCGAATACCGACGTCAGGTTGGTTTCAAGCACGTCGTCCCAGTCCTCTATCGCAAAGCGCTCGCTGGGACTGCGGCGCTGTATGCCCGCGTTGTTGACCAGTATGTCGACGCCGCCCAGCCATTCCACGGCCTCCCCGAACATGCGCCGCGCTTCGTCACGGTCCGAAAGGTCGCCCAGCACCGCGCGAACCGGCGCGCCCGACGCGCCGATGCGCCCGGCCACTTCACTGTTCTCAGCCCTGCGCCCCAGGATTGCCACCGCGGCGCCCGCGTCGTGCAGCCCCTGCGTGATGCCAAGGCCCAGCCCCCGGCCACCCCCTGTGACGATTGCGCGGCGGCCTGTGAGATCAAAAAGAGTACTCATATGATGCCCTTCCTTATGTGATTTACTGGTATTCTACCCCATTTACGAGCGGTGCGCAACCGCGCGTCGCTCCTACTCCGCCCGCGTTCCCGGGAACGCGATAGGCTCGGGCAGCGTGACCTGGGCCATAGCATTCAGCGCGTAATTATCGGTCATGCCCGCCACATAGTCGGCGACCCACTGCGTAGGCCCGCTTTGCTCCCGCTCGTAGGCGGGCCGCATCCGCGAGAGGAACCGGGCGAATGACACGTCGAGCGGCAGACCCGGCTCGTCCGGATCGCGCTCGCACTGCGCGAGCAGATGATCGAACAGCGTCCGGACTATGCGGTCGCAGTATGCCTCGTAGCGGCGGATGCGGGGGTGGCCGTATATATGCTCGCAGTTGAATTTCCGAAGCTGGGTCAGCAGCGCGAACTTCTCGTCGGAAAAGCCCATCACGCCGCTACGCGCCGAGTTCTCGATAAGATCGATGACGAGCGTATTGATTATTTCGCCGTTGTTGCTGCCCAGCACCGCGCGTATATCGGGCGGCACGTCGGCGGGCGTTACGAACTCGGCCAGCAGCGCGTCTTCGAGATCCCGCCCCAGATAGGCGATCTTATCGGCAAAGCGGACCGCGCAGCCTTCCCATGTGGCCGGTAGGCGGCTCCTGTCGCGCTTCTCCTCGGGCAGCCGGGGCGTCTTTTCGGGCGCCAGCGTCCGCTCGAACAGCTCTCCGTTGTGGCATACGATCGCGTCGCGCACGCCCCTCGTCAGGTTCAGGCCTTCGCCGTCCCTTGCCAGGAAATCGACGACGCGCAGGCTATGAAGCTCATGGCGGAATGCGCACTGCCCGCCAAGCAGCTCCGAGAGCGTGCGCTCGCCCGAGTGGCCAAAGGGCGCGTGTCCCAGATCGTGACCCAGCCCGCCCGCGTAGGCAAGCTCGGGATCCATCGGCCAGCCCTGCGCGGCAAGGCCCCTGCACAGCGTGGCGGCGATAGTCGCCACATGCAGCACATGCTCGATGCGGGTGCACACATGGTCGTTCTCGGGCGCGAAGAACACCTGCGTCTTGTGTTTGAGGCGGCGGAACGGCGTGCAGTGGATCATCGCGGTCTGGTCACGGAAATATGGGCCGCGGACGTCCTCCGTGCGGGGCCGCTTCCGGGCTATCAGGGCCTGCCTGTCCAGTATCTCATAGGACATCGCGTTTCCCTCCTTCGCGGGAGCGCTGCGCGGGATCTTCTTACGGAGCGGATCGGAGCCTGGAAAGGTGTCCGGCGAAGTCATCGGGGAGAGGCGCGGTAAATGCCATCGGCTCTCCGGTCGCCGGGTGGACGAATTCCAGCTTCGCCGCGTGCAGCAGCTGTCCGGGCAGCTCGCCGCGCCTGCGCCGCGAGCCGTATACCGGGTCGCCCACCACAGGATGCCCGATATGGGCCATATGAACCCGTATCTGGTGCGTGCGGCCGGTCGACAGGCTGACCTGGAGCAGCGTTTCCCCTATGAAGCGCTCAAGCACCTCGTAGTCACTGACCGCGCTGCGCCCGCCCTCCACCACGGCCATGCGCTTGCGGTCGGCGCTGCTGCGGCCGATGGGCGCGTCGACGCGCCCGCTGTCTGGCCCTACCCGGCCCTCTACCAGCGCCAGATAGGTACGCCCCGCCGTCTTTTCCTTTATCTGTGCGGCCAGAGCCTGGTGCGCCGCGTCGTTCTTAGCCGCGACTATGAGTCCGGTCGTATCCTTATCGATACGGTGCACGATTCCCGGTCGCAGCGCTCCCCCTACGCCCGAGAGGTCCGCGCAATGGAAAAGAAGCGCGTTTACAAGCGTTCCTCCCGCGTGCCCCGCGCTCGGATGCACAACCAGCCCGCGCTGCTTATTGATGACAATAAGATGCGCGTCCTCGTATACGATGTCGAGCGGTATGTCCTCAGGCACGGCCCGGGCCGGAGCGGGGTCTGGAATATCGACCTCAATAAGATCGCCCTCACGCAGCCTGAGCGCGGCGCGGGCCGCGCTGCCGCTCACCAGTACCCGGTTTTCCGCGATGAGCCTTGCCGCGCGGGAACGAGACAGACCGCACACGGCGGCCAGCGCGGTATCGAGGCGCTCTCCAGCGCGCTCAGGGCCCGTCGTGAAGGACTGTTTCACCGCCGCTATCCCCGGTATCCTTTCCGCCATGCGTATGCCGCTCGTGGATGAACAGGAGATACACGCCCAGCAGTATCGAGCCAGCTACCAGGCCCATATCCGCTACGTTGAATATCGCAAAGTCAATAAGCTTAAAATACAGGAAATCGAGCACGTACCCAAACCGTATGCGGTCGATGAGATTTCCCACAGCGCCGCCCAGTATGAGCCCCAGCGTCATGTACGCGAGCCAGTGCAGGCCGCGCCGCCTATATATGACCCATCCGGCGATAATGAGCGCCGCCGCCGCCGACAGTGCGAGAAAAACCCACCGGAACCCCGGCAGCATGCCAAACGCCGCGCCCGTATTCTCGGTATAATGAAAGTGGAACACGCCTTCCCACAGCGGAATGTCGCCCACCGGCTTGAGCGTTCCCAGCACCCACATCTTGGTCAGCCGGTCCAGCAGCAGCACGATCGCGGCCACCGCAAATGTCAGTATCAATCGTCGTCCTCCCGTCCCCGCGGTTAGCTTCCCACCCGCTGCAGATCCACGATGCGTATGATTTCGGCAATGAACCCCCCGATGAGAGGCAGATTCCGGTACGCAAGCTGCTGCAGGAAATAGATCACCGCCGCGCCCAGTATCGTAAACCCTATCGCGGTGCCAAAGCCGCGCATGAGCCCGGCCACCAGATTGACGCGTATCATGCGCCACGGGTGCTGCAGATAGCGTATGTATTCGCCCAGATGGCTGCGCTCCAGATTCATCGCGTCGCGCTCAAGACGCTGTCGGCGTCGCTCGCTCCTTGAGCCAATCGGCCGCGCCGCATCAGTCCTCCGGCTGCTTTGATTCGTCCCCCACCGCAGGCCTGAGACCGGCGTCGCGTTCTTCCTCGTGGAATTCCTGTTCCCCGTCCAATTCCTCGTATTCCTCAATGACGGGCATTCCTTCCTGGCCGATGAGCCTCATCTGCGCTTCCAACTCCGACCGGTAGCGTTCCCGCATCTCATAGATCTGGCGGGCCAGCGCGTCGGCCTGCGCCGTCAGCATACGCTTGCGCTGCGCGGTCTCCTCCAGTATCCGCCGCGCGCGTGCGCGTCCGTCCTCGACCAGCCGCTCGGCCTTGTCCTGCGCCCGGTCGGTCATGGCGTCGGCCTTGTCCTGCGCCGCTTGCACGATCTCGCCTGCGGTTTTCTGCGCGAGCGCCAGCGTTTCACGCAGCGCGCTCTCCATGCCGCTAATCGCTGTCTGCTGTTCGTCAACCAGTGTCTGCTTGGATGAAAGCTTCTCTATCTCCGCCTGTAAGTATTCCATTTCCTCGACTACTTCATCCAAAAAAGCGTCCACCTCGTCGGGATTGTAGCCCCGGAACGAGAACGAGAATTTTTTGCTGACGATATCGTCGGGCTTGATGGCCATCTGAAACCTCCTAAATCGCCGGATCAGTATATATAGTAAAAAAGCTGCTGGAGCAGCCACTCCACGATGAGCAGCGCGAATATCGCAAACATCGGTGAAAAGTCGATCGGTATCGCGCTTCTGCTCATAAACCGCGCTGTGATCCTGCGGAAGGGTCCAACGACCGGCTCGGTAAGGAAACTGATAAAGCGGCGGAGCATATTGTCGGGCGGCAGAAACCAGCTCAGCAGCGAACCGGCTACTATCACCCATGTATAGATTCGCAGCAGCCGTATCACGGCCAAAAGCGCGTAAGCGCCTATTAGCTCAGCAGTGGTCATTTATTGTCCTTTCTAGTCCCTCTTTCTGTAGGTTTCCTGCGTCGCCCGCTGCCGCAGCTCGCCCGGCAGACCCGTCGCCAGGTTCCCCGATATGTCCACGCCGGGAGGGGCCAGCAGGAATATCCCCTTTGAAATCTTGCGGACGCTGCCGTCCAGCGCGTAGATCGCGCCGCTGATGAAGTCGAGTACCCGCTGCGCCGCGTCGATCTGCAGATTCTCAAGGTTCACGATGACCGGACGGCCGCCCTTGAGGCTGTCGATGATGGTCTGCGTATCCTCGAAATTCTGCGGCTGGTATACGACCATGCGCATAGCGGAGGACGAAGGCATACTCTGAATATCCGCCACTCTCCTTTCATCGCGCCGCGCTCCCGCGGTCGCCGGAACTACCGCCGGATCGGCGGTTCTTCGGAAGCGCTCTTGCGCGGGAGGCTCGGGACGCGTATAAACGGGCAGCTCGTCCCGCGGATCCAGCGTATCCTCGGTCTGCTCATCAAAGCCCAGCAGCGTGAGTATTTTGCTCACTCGCTTTTTCGCCATGGTCAACCCTCCCTGCCTGCCTGCGGCGAGCGCGGACCAAACAGCGCGCTGCCCACCCTGATCATAGTTGCGCCCTCGGCGATGGCCTGCTCAAAATCCGCCGACATGCCCATCGACAGCGTCGTGAGCCCGGCCCGCGGATATCGCCGCTCCGCCTCGTCTATGAGACGGCGCATTCGCGCAAACCACGGGCGCGCCGACTCGCCCAGTGGCGGGATCGCCATCAGGCCGCGGACAGAAACGCCCGGCATCTCGAGCATGCTGTCCAGTAGCGCCCAGAGCGCCTCGGGCGCAACGCCGCTTTTCTGCGGCTCCCTGCCGATGTTGACCTCTACGAGCACCGGCTGCGTCATACTCTGCGCACGGCATCGCCTGTCGATTTCGGCTGCCAGCGATTCCCGGTCCACCGACTGCACGAGAGCGCACCGCCCGATAATATATTTTACCTTGTTGGACTGCAAATGTCCAATGATATGCCAGTTAATTTTCGGAAAAAAATCCGCCTTAACCATAAACTCCTGCACCCGGTTTTCTCCAAAGGCGGCAAGCCCCGCGGTCGCCGCCTCCCGCATCGCGGGAATCGCGACGTTCTTCGTAACGGCGATAATCTCAATATCGCCGGGATCGCGGCCCGCTGCGGCTGCAGCCCGGGAGACGCGCTCCCGCACCGAGGCGACGCGCTGTGTCACTGTTTCGGGCGCTGCGCTCATGGCGTTACCACCTGCTGGTCCTTTGCCAGCCGATCCGCGCTTTGTCCGGTTTCCTTGACGATCGCGTGCCGGCTGTCCTGGGCCAGCACCTCGACCTCTATAAACCGCGGACTGCCATCTATCATGACGGTGACGCCCTGTGCGCCGTCCTTCTCATTCACCGCTCCGGCAGGAACCTTGAAT
>JAAYXU010000072.1 GCA_012515725.1 Clostridiales bacterium
CAGTCTTCTGCGACTGAACAAACAAGCCGCATGTGAAAAGCCCCGCGAAATGTGCGATAATAGCAGCCAGTATGTAACCGGAGGTGTTTACCCCACGCAGATCAAGCAGGCTATATAGCACCTGCCCCTCAAACGGGAAGGAAAGAATATAGGCAAAGAGAAATGAAAACCCAATAATGGAAAGTCTGCGGGCATCGATAGTCTTAAATACGTTCACTTTACAACCTTTCGACAGCTGACTCATGTCTACCCAAAGCCGGTGATTTTATTCTCTCTTACATCATCCAGAACCTCATCTACCATCTGCGCGATTATCTGGAGTATCCTTTTCTCCACAGGATCGTTTCCTTTCCTGTTGTTGATATACTGCTTATAGTTCAGCATGGATTGGCGGCTCCTCCACGCCCTATTCGCCTCTCCCGCGGAGGCGGGATCTCTTGATATGAACCCGATCAGGCCCGCTATTTTCCGGAGTGCGCCTGCACGACGCCCGCCAGCGTCTCCCCGTCGGTATAAGTCGTTTTAACGATCCGCAGCTTTCCGATAAGCCCGGGCGGTCCCGGCGCGCGCACGCGCACGAACTCGCCGCTGTATCCTTCCAGCAGACCGTCCCCGGTGGCTTCCTCGAAAAGCACCCGCAGCGTTTGTCCGGCAAGCGACGCGGCGTACATGCGCGCCAGCAGACCGCCCGCCTCATTGAGCCGCGCCGTCCTTTCCAAGCGGATTCGCCTGGGGACCTGCTCCCGCATGCGCTCCGCCTCAGTCCCGGACCGTGGTGAGTATGGAAACGCGTGGATCCGCGAAAACGCGATCTCCTTAATGAACGCGAGCGTCGCCTCGAACTCCGCCTCGGTCTCCCCCGGAAAGCCTGCGATCACGTCAGTCGTGATGGCGGCCCCGGGCAGCACCGCGCGGACGCGCGCTATACCCTGTGCGTATTGCCGGGTATTATAGCGGCGTCTCATGCGCCGCAGCGTACTGTCACAGCCGCTCTGCAGCGATATATGAAAGTGCGGGCACACCCGGTCGCCCAGCGCCGCCACGCGCCGCAGGAAATCCCCGGTGAGTATATCCGGATCCAGCGAACCCAGGCGGACGCGCCCCTCCCCGATCGCGCATACCGCGGCCTCGACCGCGTCGGCGAGTCCCACGGTTCCCTCCAGATCTCTGCCATAGGCCGCCAGATTGATACCCGTCAGCACGATCTCGCGGCATCCGGCCTGCGCGAGAGTGCGGCACTCATTGACCATATCGGGAAGCGAACGGCTCCGGGAAGGGCCTCTGACCGAGGGTATGATGCAATAGGAGCAGTGGGCGTCGCAGCCCTCCTGTATCTTCACATTAGCCCTCGCGTGTCGTCCGGTGTGACGTACCGAAAGCTCCTCAAAGCCAGCGTCAATAAGCGATACCACAGCGTTCCTGCCGCCCGCGCGCGCCGCCTCAATGAGCTCCGCGATGCGGCGCCTGTCGCTGTTGCCCACGACCAGATTCACGCCTTCGATTCCAGCGGTCTGTATCGGCTGCCGCTGGCTCAGGCATCCGGCCGCCACCAGTACAGCGCCCGGATAGGCTGCCGCCGCACGCCGGAGCATCTGCCGGGATTTGCGCTCGCTTTCGCCGGTAACGACGCATGTTGCCACTATGCACACATCCGCGGGCTGACCGAACTCGACGCGCTCGTAACCCGCGTCCTCGAGCGCTGCCGCCATCGACTCGGCGTCGTACTGGTTGACGCGACAGCCAAGCGTGTGTACAGCAAACTTCATTGTCTGCGCCCCAGAAGAGCCGCCCACTCGCCCATCTCCCGGCGGGACGCAATGGAAAAGCCCGCCGCCGTGAGCGATTCCGCGACCCCGTCCGCCTGCCCCCGGAGAATGCCCGAGGCGATGAGCGTACCGCCCGGACGCAAATGGCGATGCGCGTCCGCAGCGAAAGCCACCACGACGTTGGCGATGATATTGGTGGTGATGACGTCGAATACCGCATCCACCCCGTCCAGCAGGTTCCCCTGCCGCACGCTCAGGCGATCCGCTCCGGGATTAAGGAGGCGGCTGGCATTTGCCGCGGATATGCAGACCGGATCCCGGTCCACAGCCAGCGCCTCCCCGGCTCCCAGCGCAAGCGCCGCGATGCCCAGTATGCCGGTTCCGCAGCCCACGTCGGCTACCGACGCGCCGGGGGTTACCGCATTCTCCAGGAGCTCCAGGCACATAAAAGTGGTCTCATGCGTACCGGTGCCAAAGGCCATGCCCGGATTAATCCGTACCGCTGCCCGCCCGCCGGGAGCCGGATCGCGCACCCATTCGGGCACAATAAAAAGCCTTTCCCCGACCGGGAAAGGGTGGTAGTGCCTGCGCCAGTCGACAGCCCAGTCCTCGTCACGCACCGTCCGGATCGACAGCGCGCAGCTTCCTGCGTCAAACCGCGGCGCCAGCGCCAGTATCCCGCGCAGCGCAGCGCGCACGCCCTCGAGCGCGTCCCGTGACGCCGCTCCCTCGGGCAGATATCCGGTCACGCGCACCTCGCCGTCTACCACAAGGAGGCTACCGTCGATGTAATCCCAGTCCCCCGGGTTTCTCTTGAGCTGCTCGACATCGTACCTGTCCTCGATGAGAGTACCGGCGCAGCCCGCCCGGTGGAGCGCTTCGCTGACGGCCTCCGCGCCCGCCGTAGTCGTCAATACACCTACCTCAATCCAATCCAAGTGAACGCCTCCTGGTGATGCGTTTATCCTAAAAGCTCCTTTACCTTGTCGATGAATGAGCGCTGATCCTTGTACTCGCGTCCTGATGCCGCCTGCTCGAACTTGCGTAGTATATCCTTCTGCGCGCGGGTCAGGCGCTGGGGTATCTCCACATTGACGCGGATATACATGTCGCCGCGATCGGTGCTGTGCAGCTTCTGAACACCTCTGTTTCTAAGGCGGAACACCGTGCCGGTCTGCGTTCCCTCGGGGATCTCATACCGGACCCGGCCGTCCAGCGTAGGAACCTCTATCTCAGCGCCCAGAGCGGCCTGCGTAAAGGTGATGGGAACCTCGCACTTGACACTGTACCCGTCCCGGACAAAGAGCTTGTGCGGTTGTACGGCGATATGCACCAGCAGATCGCCGCTGGGCCCCTCGCGGTAGCCCGCTTCGCCCTGACCGCGCAGCGATATAGACTGTCCGTCGTCGATGCCCGGCGGCACGTCCAGGCTGATCGTGCGCTGCCGCATGACGCGGCCTGTTCCCCGGCAGTCCGCGCAGGGCTCCTTGACAACGCTTCCTGTGCCGCTGCACGCCGGGCAGGGCGATGAGGTGACGGTCTGCCCCAGTATCGTCTGGCGCACCTGCCGAACCTGCCCGGTTCCGCGGCACTGGGAACATGTCTCGCGCCGGGTTCCGGTCTTAGCGCCCGAGCCGCCGCATGTCTCGCAGTGCTCCTGGCGGTTCACGGTCACGCTCTTCTTAGCGCCAAATGCGGCCTCCTCGAACGTAATGCGCAGGTTGACCTCCACGTCCCTGCCCCGCTGCGGGCCGGTACGCCCGCGTCTGCCACCGAATATATCCCCTCCGAAGAACGACTCGAATATATCCTCGAAACCGCCAAACCCGCCCTGGAAACCGCCGAATCCACCGAATCCCTGCGGTCCGGCATGGCCGAATTGGTCGTACTGGGACCTGTGCTGCGGGTCGGAAAGCACCTCGTAAGCCTCGTTGACTTCCTTAAAACGAGCCTCGGCCTCCTTATCCCCGGCGTGCAGATCGGGATGGCACTCCTTGGCCAGTCTGCGGAATGCTTTCTTAATATCTTCATCGGAGGCGCTTCGATCCACCCCGAGCACCTCGTAATAGTCACGCTTCTCAGGCAAGCGTTCTTCACCTCAATTGCGGGCATGACAATCCGCGCGCCCAGTCTGACTGTGCGCGCGGCTGCCTGCCAGGTTTATCAGTTATCGTCCACCACTTCGTAATCGGCGTCCACGACATTGTCTGCGTCATTACCACCCTGCGTACCTCCCTGGTCACCCTGGGAGTCCGCACCAGGCTGCTGTCCGGCTTGCTGCCCATAGATCTCGCCGAATACCGACTGGGACACTTGAGCCAGTTTTTGGACTGCGGCATTGATGGCGTCCTTGCTGTCACCGTCCTTGACCTTCTTGACGTTCTCAATTTCGGCCTGCACATTGGCCTTGTTCTGATCGCTGATCTTGTCGCCCAGCTCGCCAAGCGTCTTTTCGGTCGCGTAGACGATCTGGTCGGCCTGGTTGCGGGCTTCGATTATCTCTTTGCGTTTCTTGTCCTCGGCCGCGAATTTCTCGGCTTCCTTGACCGCGCGCTCGACTTCCTCTTCCGAGAGATTGGTGCTTGCGGTGATGACGACCTTGTTCTCCTTGCCCGTTCCCAGATCCTTGGCGGAAACGTGAACGATGCCGTTGGCGTCGATGTCGAATGTCACCTCGATCTGGGGTACGCCGCGGGGCGCAGGCGGTATGCCCGTGAGCTGGAAGCGGCCCAGCGTCTTGTTGTCAGCGGCCATTTCGCGCTCGCCCTGCAGCACATGCACCTCGACAGAGGTCTGTCCGTCGGCTGCTGTGGAAAATACCTGGCTCTTGCGCGTCGGTATCGTTGTATTGCGCTCGATGAGCCTGGTGTTAACGCCGCCCAGCGTCTCGATGCCCAGCGA
>JAAYXU010000073.1 GCA_012515725.1 Clostridiales bacterium
CGTCTCCCTGTGGCTGGCGGTGGGGCTGTGGAATGGCTTCTTCGCACCGCTGCTCTACCTGGCTGAGCGCTCCAAATACACGCTGCAGGTGGTGCTGCGCGATATCGTACTGGCCAACCAGGCGATCGGGTACGGTATGGAGGCCCGCGTAGAGGACGACGTAGAAGTGATTCCCGAGTCCATCAGGAACGCGACGATACTCTTTTCCACAATACCGATACTGCTCGTATATCCGTTTCTCCAGAGATATTTTATAAAGGGCGTGCTGTTGGGAGCCGTCAAGGAGTAAAGGCGGGCAGAAGGCGTCCGAGTTTAGAAAAAAATCAGCGGTTATTGACCGATTAACATATTTTTAATTTGCCATGGAAGGTAATTTACTGTACACTATGAAGGAGGATTGCACCATGAAGACCAAAAGCATACTCACACTGATCCTGTGCGCATTCATGTCACTGGCAATGATCGCAGGATGCACCCAGACCGGCACCCAGTCTACCGCGACGCCGCCGGCCGCCACACAGAAGGCGACGGACCCACCGGAGCAGACCGAGGCTCCCGAACCGAGCGAGGAATCCCTTCCCGCTGTGCCTTTCGAGGAGAAGTTCGAGTTTGACATCCTGCAGGGCACGCACCCGCACGGCACCGAGCAGAACCGTGTCAGAGAGCTGATCCAGGAAAAGACCAACACAAAGATCAACTGGACGATCGTGGCCGCCACCGGATGGGCCGAAAAGGCAAACGTCACGCTGGTATCGGGCGTACTGCCTGACCTCGTCTATTTCTACAGCGGCACGGCGGTTCCCGGCGAGTGGATCTCGCAGAAGGCCGTCATCGAGCTTTCCGATCTGCTGGACAAAGCGCCCAACATACAGCGCTGGCTCACCGACGACGTGATGCTGTGGATGCGGAATCCCGACGGGAACATCTATCAGCTAAATATGGTCAACGAGTTCTCGTACAACCTTTCCAACCAGATCCGTGTTGACTGGCTGGAGAAGCTGAATCTCGAAATGCCCAATACGCTCGACGAGTGGCTGAATGTGCTGCGCGCCTTCCGCGATGGCGACCCCGACGGCAACGGCACCGCCGATACGATTCCTTGGGTGTATAATTTCACGGCGTGGTTCGACGCGTTTGGAATAAATAACGGAGAGTTCGTCGATGTGGACGGACACCTCATACCCCGCTACCTGCATCCTAACTACAAGGACGCGGTGGAGCTGCTTGCGAGCATGTACCAGGAGAAGCTGATCGATCCAGAGTTTGTGGTCCGCAACAAGGACGTCATGCAGGCCAAGGAACTGTTGCTTGCCAGCAAGGCCGGCGCATGGCAGAATTCCGGCTCCACAGCATCCAGCTACACCTCGATACTGCGTGAGACCAATCCCGACGCGACGTTCGGATACGCGCCCCTCATCGAAGGCCCCGGCGGACAGAACGTGCAGGGCCGCAACCCGGTAGGCGCCTGCGGCGCGATCACCGTACAGGCTGAGGAGCCTGAGAAGCTGATGGCATACTGGAACTGGATCTACGGCGACGAAGGCCTCACGATCATGAACTATGGCGAGGAAGGCGTGCACTACGAGCTCAAGGACGGCAAGCCGGTATTCCTGGCGCCCTACTATGAGAGCTTTGAGATCAACCGCAACGCCGGTATGGCCGAGACATGGGTGCCCTATGTGTGGCTCGAGGACGCATTCATGCAGGTAACACTGGGCGGCAACACCCCCGACACGCTTACCGAGCTGGACACGCATACCTATGAGTGCTACTTTAAGCCTGCGGAGTACGCGTACTTTGCAATCCCGGCCGTGCTGCTCGATACCGAGGAGTACCGTAAACTGGCTACCGACACGCTCAAGCCCCTCAAAGACATGGAGGAGCAGGTAATCGCCGGTAACGCTACCTGGGCCGACATGGAGGAGCTTATGGCCGAGGTCAAGGATGATCTGGACGCTATAACCGCGTCGGTGGACGCCAACTACCAGAACGTTAAGTAACACAGAAGTACACAAATAAGGACGAAACGCGGGGCTGTCCCGTAAAGGACAGCCCCTTTTCCCGAAAGATGCGCTAGCAGATGGAGTGAAATGATATGAAAACGCGAAGATATGCAAAATCGCTGTACCTTCGGCTGTTGTTCACCTATCTGCCAATGATCGTGGTGGCAGTTTTTTTCATTACGCTGCTTCTTGCCTATACGGCCGGAAACTATATGAAAAAAGCCATGGATGAGCTCTACGGGGCGACCATTCACTCCACGGCGGACATTCTGGACAGCAAGCTGAGCGGCGCGATCAATACGATGTTCCAGCTTGCGTGCAACAGGAAGATAAACGACCTGAGAACGGTCCCCGAGCCGTATTCGGTCAAGGACCTGTATATGATCTCCGATATCGTTGACGAGCTCTCGACCGCCGCGGTATGCGACGATATGATCGAAAGGATCTATATCTATAACCCCCGGAAAGACTATATCCTTACCGGAAAAGCCAAGTTCGGCATACAGTATTTCTTCAGCGACTGCTATCCCGGGCAGGAGCCGCACGAGATCATAGACAGGATCATGGGAACCGGTCAGCGCGGTTTTTTCTCGGTTCCGCGCGGCGATTCGCTCACGCTGACGCTGGTCATGTCCACTCCGCTCATCGCGATGAATCCCGAGCTATATATCTGCGCGATACTCAACGAGCAACAGCTCAAAAGCCCCGCTGTGATTACGCTTGAAGACAACGAGAACCTGATTTTCCTAAATGAAAAGAAGGAAATCGTATATAATTATAACCCCGGATTTGGCGGCGAGGAGCAATGGAGCGACGATATCGACAATATCGTAGAGCGCACCGGAGCCCTCGCGTACCCGATGGAGTCGGCACGGTCGGGTCTTACCTATCTCTACATGACGCAGAGCTCCTTTGTGCGCGATCATCTGCTGCGCGTCACTCTGTACGCGCTGCTCATAGGCTCGGCTACCATCGTCGCGGTGGTCATACTGGTGGTCGTGGCAAGCCGACGAATAAGCATGCCCGTGGCGTCGCTTGTCAGGTTCTTCAGGAGCCGGGAGAAGGAACCCGCTCCTGTGAGCGACCTGGATCTAATCAGGGACAAGGTGTTCGAGCTCTACCGCAGCCAGGATGAAATGACCCGCCGCATGCAGAGCGTGAACTCCGCCGCGCTTGAGTGGGTGCTGGGCCGCCTTTTCAGCCGCACCAGCGTCGCCGCAAGGCAAGCCGAGACGATGCGCGAAATGAACCTGTCGTTCGCAAAGCCCAACATGATCGTCTGCATATTCAAGATACTGCGGTACCCATCGCTGCAGAAGCGGTATACCGAGTCCGCGCTCGCTGAGCTAAAGGAGAAGCTGACGACGCTCATCAAGACGCAGCTGAAGCCCTGCGCCGATACCTATATCGTGCACAGGCAAAGCCTGCTCATCGTGTCGGTGAACTACAGCGGCAGCCCGCGGTCTTACCGGGAAGCGCTGCAGGAGAAGCTCTACTGCCTGCAAAACATATTCAGTAACTCGCTCGCTCTCGATGTGCACGCGGTGGTAGGGGATCTGGAGGAGACCGACGGGAACGACACGGCAGCGCAGCTTGACGCGCTGTACCGCTCTTTCCTGTCAGCGGAAAGATGCCTGGGGCTGCTGTTCTTCATGAGGGAGCCTGTGATCATACTCGACGCTCCCGAGAAGCTCGTGTCGCCCGACGGGATATACCGTTTCCCCGAGGAGTCGGAGCAGACGCTCATGAATCATCTGTTTGCGGGACGCAGCCAGGAGGCCGTGTCGGCAATGCGTCAGCTCGCCGAGTACAACCGCGCCTGCGATTACGCCAACATGCGGCAGCTTTTGAGCGAGCTGCTATCGGTAGCGGTGAAAACGCTCCTCAAATCAAACGCGAACCTGGAGGATGTGCTCAAGCCCAGAAGCGCACTCATAGCGGAGCTAGAAGCCTGCGACACGCTGTACGATACCCTGGACTATATCGACGGCGTATACCGGCAGGTGGGCGAGTATTTCCGCTCGCTGAGCATGAAGTGGCCCATGACCAAGGCGGACATGATGAGCTATATCGAGGCCAACTACGTCTATAACATAGGCATCGGGGACGCCGCGGAGCATTTCGGCCTCTCGTCGGGATATTTCAGTCGGGTATTCAAGCAGATGATGAACGAAACGTTCCTCGAATATCTCAACAGCTTCCGTGTCGGAAAAGCCGAAAACCTGATACTCGAAAACCGTATACCGCTAAAGGATATAGCCGAAAAAGTGGGATTCACTAGCTATAAGTCCTTTACGCGCGCGTTTAGAAAAGTAACGCTGAGCACGCCTCTGGAGTACAAGCAGAAAATGCTTGGGACCGAGTGCGTGTTCAGCGAAAAATAGGATATAAGGAGAAAGAAAATGATGGATTCAGCAGCAATAAAACAAATTGCCAAAAGGTGCGGGGCGGATATCGTGGGCATCGCTTCGATGGATCGCTTCGAGGGCGCTCCGCCGCAATTCGACCCGCGTTTCATCATGCCCAAGGCGAAGTCCCTGATCGTGTGCGGGTTCCGCATCATGCGCGGTTCGTTCCGGGGCGTGGAGGAGGGAACGCTCTTTACGAACTACTCGGCCATGGGCTATGGCTTCATCAACCAGCACGTAATGCCGCTCAACGCCCGGTACGTGGCCGCCGCTATCGAGGATGAGGGATACGAGGCGATACCGCTGGCGTACCATTTCGGGTGGAGCGCAGTCGAGTACGCCACCGGAGAGTGGAAGCACGGCAAGCCCCACAGCCGCGCGGTAGCGCCAGGCAAGCCATATCCGGACGTCATGATACACGTGCGTATCGCAGCCTACCTGGCGGGCCTTGGCGAGATTGTATACAGCAAGGTTTTCCTGACGCCCGAGTACGGCCCGCGCGTCCGCTTCGGCATGATCATGACCGAAATGCCGCTCGAGCCCGACCCGGTCATGAAGCCCGGAACGCTGTGCAACCGGTGCATGGCCTGCGTGCGCGAGTGCCCCGGGGGCGCAATCAGCGAAACCGAGACCGTGAAGGTGCGTCTGGCCGGAAACGATGTGGAGTGGGGCAAGCTGGACGTCAACAAATGCAGCTACGCCTTCCGCGGCGCGGAAAAGGTCGCCGACGGGGAGCGCGGCACGTTCCTGCCGCCCGAGCTTTCCAGGAGCCTAGCAGGGCGGGAGGACGCGTTCAAGCCGTCGAGCCTGAATCCGTTCTACAAGAAGCAGTCCCAGCAGTTTACCCATGGCGAGGCGATCTGCACCGGAAAGGGATGCATGCGCGCGTGCATGATCAATCTTGAAAAACGCGGCGTGCTTAAAAACCGGTTCAAGGAGCCCTTCCGCACGAGTCCGCTGTGGTCCATCGACTGGTCCGACTACGACCCGGATCACATGGATAAGTAGCGGGGAGGCAGTATTTTTCTGATCGGCCGCGCGGCGCGTTACCCGCGCCGCGCGGCCGTATATACGAGAGAGGACGTATCATAAGTATAGTGGCAAGAAAAGAGGGAACGCAAATGAAATGGCCCATCGGCACCATACGATCCATAGCACAGATATTGGAATCGGGCGTCAATGATCTCATGGAAATGGGTATGGACACGCTGCAGCTCCGGCTGGGCGACGCTCGCCAGCACGACGAGGAGACGCTCGGGCGGCTTCCCGGCGCGCTGGGCGATTTTCCGGTCATGACGGCTGCGGTCGGCTGGCCCGGCCCGGCCGTGTGGCGCAGCTTCCGGGAGGGTCCGCAGACGCTGGGCGTCATACCGTCCGCGACCCGCAAGGAGCGCATGGATTCGCTGCTGCGCGGCGTGGAGATCGCGGGACAGCTTGGCATACCGCTGGCGCAGACGCATTTCGGGTACATCCCCGAGGAGCCCGACGACGAGCGGTACGCGGCCGCGGTAGAGTGCCTGTGCATAATCGCGCGGCGCGCCGCGCCGCTGGGCGTTACGTTCTGCCTGGAGACGGGACAGGAGACGCCTGTCACGCTACGGCGGCTCGTAGAGGACGCGGGGGAGGATAACATAGCCATCAATCTGGATCCGGCCAATCTTCTTATGTACGGCAAGGGCAACCCGACTGACGCTGTCGATATATTCGGCAAGCTCATACGCAGCCTGCATATAAAGGACGGCGACTACCCTACCGATATGTACTATCTGGGCAAGGAGTATCCGGTGGGACAGGGCAGGGTGGATTTCGGGGCTATTTTCGAGAAGCTTGGTAAACTGGGCTTTAACGGGCCGCTCATTATCGAGCGGGAGATATCCGGGCCGCAGCAGATCGTCGATATCCGTAACACCGTCGTCCTGCTGCGCCGGTGGATGGATACGCCCGAGCCGTGACCACCGATCCTATCAGGACGAGCGCATAACGCTGCTGGGCGTTTTACCGGTGGCCTTCTTAAAGGCGCGGCTGAAGTAATATACATTGCCAAAGCCGGTGCGCTCGGCGACCTCGGATACGTTGTATTCGCCTACCCTGAGAAGGTCGCAGGCGCGCCGGATACGCAGCCCGTTGCGGTACTCGAGCGGCGACATTCCGCAGTATCTGTGAAACATCCGCCGAAATCCCGTCAGGCTCATGTCGCACATCGCGGCAAGCTCCCTGACGGTCACGTCCTGGGCCGCGTGCTGCTCCAGATAGAGTATCGCGGGGACGATGCGCTGATATCCCGACAGCTTGGACTGCTCCATGAACTTCTCGACCGACAGATGGTATATAAGATCATAGAGCAGGGAGTTGCACTGCAGTCCTGACGCCAGTCCGCCGTGGCGGCGCACGCGCACCATTTCGGATATTTTGAGCCGGAAAGCCGCCGGGCAAGGGTCAAATAGCGCCCCGGGCGCTTCGGATAGAGCGACTTCTTCGCCTCCCGGATCGTAGATCGCGAACTCGATCCGGTCGTAGCAGGTCCCGGGGACCTCCACCGAAGCCCTGTAGCACGATCCGGCCGGATAGTAGGCCAGGCACCCGGACCCAAATATCGTCTCAGGCCCGGGGGGCAGCAGCTTTGCGGTGCCTTCGAGATACAGCACCAGCCCGTTCACCGCCCGGGGACGGTTCCCGCCTCCCTGCAGCACGTTATGAGGCCGCGTTGTGCCCGAATCAATGTGCCTGAGTGTAAAATTACCGTCAGTCAAATCTTTCCAATCGCAGATGCGCATACTATCCACCTCCGCGTAACTATCATACTGCGCTGAAGTGACGCCTGTCAATGGGGACGCGGGCGCGACTGACCGATTCGGATAAAAAATGGGTGTTTTGTCTATGGAGCGCGCGTCTGTCGGATGTTAAAATATTAAGGGTACTATCTAATAATGTATAAGAGGTGAACGAAGTATGCTGGATGCATTGGCGATCAAACAGTACGCACAGGAATTCGGGGCCGATGTGGTGGGAATCGCTTCGATGGACCGGTTCGAGGGCGCGCCCAAGCAAATGGACATACGCTACGCGATGCCCGAGGCCAAGTCGCTCATCGTGATGGGGTTCCGCGTGATGCGCGGCTCTCTGCGCGGCGTGGAGGAAGGCACGTTCTTCACGAACTACTCGGCGATGGGCTACGGCTTCATCAACTATCAGGTATTTCCGATGACCTGCCGCCAGCTGTCCCGCGTCATAGAGAACGAGGGCTATGAGGCGATGCCGGTAGGCTACCAGTTCAACTGGGGCGCGATCAACAATACCGACGGAACGCCGCGCAAGTCGGCCAACGGCGGCCCCTGGAGCCGTCCTGTCCGCGAAGGCCTGCCCGCGCCCGATATCTACGCGTCGGTCCGAATCGCCGCGTATCTTGCCGGACTTGGAGAGATCGGATACAGCAAGGTGTTCATAAACCCCGTCTATGGCCCGCGCGTGCGCTACGCGATGGTGATGACCGAGCTTCCTCTGGAGCCAGACCCGATCATGGAGCCCGGTACGCTGTGCAACCGCTGCCTGGCCTGCGTGCGCGACTGCCCCGGCTCGGCCATCAGCGCCGAGGAGACCGTCAAGGTCAAGCTGGGCGGCTACGACGTCGAGTGGGGCAAGCTCGACCCGCACCGCTGCAACGAGGCCTTCAGAGGCGCGGACCGGGCGCCCGAGGGACAAAAGGGCGACTATCTTACCGGAAGCGACCAGTTCCAGCCCAGCGCGATCTCGCCCTTCTACCAGAAGCCCTATAATATATTCGGCACCGGACAGGCCATATGCGGCGGCCGGGGCTGTGTGCGCGCCTGCATGATCAACCTGGAGAAGCGGGGCGTTCTCCAGAATAAGTTCAAGCAGGAATTCCGCCGCCGTCCGCAGTGGACAATCGACTGGAGCGACTACAACGCGAGCCACATCGCCGATCCGGAGAATGTCAACAGGAAGGTAGTCCCCGTCCGGCAGGGCGAGGAGTTCTACGGCGTCAAGACGGTCAGCAAAAACGCCGACGAGAAAAAGAACGCCGCCGACATAAAAGATTCGATGATGGTAGATAAATAAAACCACAGCCGGAATGGTTCCGGTGCAGAAAGGGAGAATATATGAAGTTCGCCGTGGGATACCGGCCCATGGGAATCCCATCGTTTTTCGAGCGTATGGAGCCGGTCATCGAGCATATCGCTGAGGTATATTTTCCGTGGCCCGGCATGGCGTCGGGCCGGGCCGCCATCGGCACGATGGGCGGATACGGGGACTATACCGTTCAGGCGGGGCTGGAAGACGACCTGCGGCGATTTCACGCGTCGGGTGTGACGCTCGATCTGCTTTTTAACAGCAACTGTATGGGCGAGTACGCGATATCCGAGCATCTGCGGGGCCAGGTTAGCGGCATCATCGACCACATAGAGGAGCGTGTCGCTCCCGTGGGCGTCGTGACCACCGCGTCCCCGGCCATCGCGCACATCGTGAAGTCCAACTTCCCCGACATCCGGACGCGTGCCTCTGTGAACATGCGCATCGGTACCGTCAAGGGTATGCAGTATCTGGCGCACCTCTTTGACGAATACCTCGTACAGCGCGACTACAACCGCGACCTGGCCCGCATCGAAATGCTCTGCGAGTGGGCCGCCCGGAACGGCAAAACGCTGCATATGCTGGCCAACAGCGGATGTATGCGTTTCTGTTCGGGCCAGACCTTTCACGACAACATGGTGGCGCACGGGGAGGGCATCGACGAGGTCCGCAACATGGCGGACTTCTCGGCCCACACCTGCTGGAACTATTTGAGAGAGCGCGCCAACTGGGTATCGGTGCTGCAGAATACATGGGTGCGGCCTGAGGACATCGGGCGGTATGAGCGGTGGTTTCCGGTCGTCAAGCTGGCGACGCGCATGCACCCGAATCCATTCATGGTGGTCAGCGCCTACGCCCGGGGGAGCTGGAACGGCAATCTCCTGGACCTAATGGAGCCCGGATACTCTTCGGCGTTCGCGCCCTACATTATCGACAATTCGCGTTTTCCGGCCGACTGGCACGAGCGGGTGACCGCCTGCGATAAGGAGTGCCACCGGTGCGGGTACTGCGAAAAGGTGCTTGAAACAGTACTAAAGCGTATAGACTGAGCGCGTATGCGAAAGGGACGCGGGCGAAAGCCCGGCGTCCCTTTTTAACGGAAGCCCGTACGCTATACCATTCTCGGATAAGAGGCCGGGGACAATGTGTCCGCTGTCAGCGCGGGTTGGTCAGGGCCAGCGTGTCGCGCGCGATCATCAGCTCCTCGTTGGTAGCGATGACCAGCGTCTTCACCGATGCGTCGTCGGCCGAAATGTCCATAGCGTCGGCCTTCTTCCTGTTCCTGACCGGATCGACCTTGATACCAATGAACTCCAGTTTCTCTACGGCCATTTCGCGCAGCTCGGCGTTGTTTTCACCGATTCCCGCCGTAAACACAACTGCGTCCACGCCGCCCATAACGGCCGCGTAGGCGCCGATGTATTTGCGTATGCGGTGAATGAGTATGTCCACCGCGAGCTTGCACTGCTTGTCTCCCTGCTGCGCCGCGCCAAACACGTCGCGCATGTCGGAGCTGCGCTCCGATATGCCCAGCAGACCCGATTTTTTGTTAAGCATGGTCATGACCTCTTCTATTGACAGCTTGTCCTGCTGCATGATGTATTCTACGACGGCGGTGTCCATATCCCCGGCGCGGGTACCCATTAAGAGTCCCTCCAGAGGAGTCAGGCCCATCGACGTATCCACGACCTTTCCGCGGTCGACGGCGGTAATGGAGGAGCCGTTGCCCAGATGGCAGCATATGATGCGCAGATCCTGTGGATTTTTCCCGAGGAAGCGGGCGGCCGCCATGCTGACGTACCGGTGGCTCGTTCCGTGAAAGCCATAGCGGCGAATCTGCAGCCTGCGATAATACTCGTAGGGTATGCCGTAGACATAGGCTTTGGGCGGCATCGTCTGGTGGAACGCGGTATCGAATACGGCGACCATCGGCGTTTTGGGCAGTATCTTCTCGATCGCCTCTATTCCCATCAGGTTTGCGGGGTTGTGCAGCGGGCCCAGTATGAAGTACCTGCGGATCGCTTGCTTGACTTCGGGGGTGATGACGACCGATTCGGAGAACTCGCTGCCGCCGTGGAGCACCCTGTGGCCCACCGCGTGGATCTCGTCCTTGCTCGACACCACGCCGTGAACCGGATGGGCGAGCGCGTCCAGCACCAGCTTCACCGCCGCCTCGTGGTCGGGTATCGGCAGCTCCACAGTGTACTCGGGCTTGCCGCCTGTGGGACGGTGACGGAAGTTCGCGCCTTCGATGCCGATTCGCTCGGCTTGTCCCTTCGCGACGATCGTTTCGTGATCCATCTCGATCAGCTGATATTTAAGCGATGAGCTTCCGGCATTGAGAACCAATATGTTCATCAGGAAAAAACCCTCCTAAATACTAAAAAGCGGCAGTCCGCTTTATACCATCACGGGAAGTATGCTATACTAAAATAAGAAGCGTACCCAACTACGTATTATAAACGATTTTCATACCGGTGTCCACCGAATAAGGAGTTTTTTTTCATGGGAGTATGCGCCATTGTCGCCGAATACGATCCGCTGCACCTGGGGCATCGCTACCATCTTGGCGAGGCCCGGGCGCGGAGCCGCTGCGAGCATGTCGTGGTCGTCATGAGCGGCAATTTCACCCAGCGGGGAACGCCGTCCATGACCGATAAATGGTCGCGGGCACGTATGGCGCTCGCGGCGGGAGCGGATATAGTGCTGGAGCTTCCCGCAGGATACGCGGTGCAGACCGCGGAGTGGTTCGCCAAGGGCGCTGTGGGGATTCTGACGGCGCTTGGAGTCGTGACGCATCTGTCCTTTGGCGCAGAGACCGAGAACCCGGCGCTGCTGCGCGAGCTGGCGGCGCTGACCCTGCGCGAGCCCGAGAGCGTGTCCCGTCTCATCCGGCTGAATCTGGCCCGGGGCCTTTCCCATCCGGCTGCGCGCGCAGAAGCGCTCTGCGCGCACATGAGGAGCGAGAGCGGGGAAGAGAGGGCGGGAGAGGCGAGGCTGGCGCTGCGCGCGCCCAATAATATACTGGGCATCCTCTACATGCGCGCGCTTGCGCAGATGCGATCCCAAATCGAGCCGGTTGTCATAGCCCGCAGGGGCGCGGGCTACCACGAGCGGGATATTGCGGGCGCGATGAGCAGCGCGACCGCGATACGCGCCGCGATACTGGAGGGGCGCGACTGGAATGAGGCTGTGCCCGATACGACCTGCGCGATTCTGACCGAATGTCTGGACAGGGGACACGGGCCGGTCAGCTGGCGGGATTTCGAGCGCATGCTGCTCTTCAGGCTGCGCACTATGACCCCGGGCGAGCTTGCGGAGCTTCCTGACATCGCGGAGGGACTTCATAACCGAATCGCGGCCGCGGCGGCGGCGGGAGGTTCCTTCGAGGACCTGATGCACCACGCCAAGGTAAGGCGGTACGGCGCTACGCGGCTCACGAGGGCCGCTGTGCACGCGCTCCTTGCCATGACGCGCGGGGACGTGGAGACGTTCCGGACGCGGTTTCCCCTGTACGCGCGGGTGCTCGGACTGCGGGAGAGCGCGCGGCCCCTGCTGGCGCGTATCGCGCGGCGCGCCGCGATACCCGTAATCACGCGCCCGAGCCGGTTTAAACCCGAGGAGGGGGCGATGGAGCGCCTGTGGGCGCTCGATCTGCGGGCGACCGATCTATACAGCCTGGCCCTTCAAAACGAAAGCGACCGCCGAAGCGGCCGCGACTATACCCAGCCCCTTATCCGCCTATAGCGCGACGCCGCGCCCGGTAAGCTCCCGGCGGATATCGTCGAGCGCGTCCTGCGCCGCCCTGCGCCCCAGCTCGATGCACTCGGCGCCCTTTGTGAAGTTGGACGGATCGATCGCGCGGGTATTGACGGTGATCATACGGTCTCCGCATTCGAGGCGCTTCTGAGTGGCTTCCCACTCGACCATATCGTAGACCGTGAGCATTAGCTGCATGAGCCCCTTGGGCTTCGGGTTTGCGCCGCCCCGGTATCCTACGTCCACGCCGATCACATAGTCCGCGCCCATTTTCCGAAGTACGCTCATCGGGACCCGCTCGAATACGCCCGCGTCGACATAGGTTTTCCCATCTATCTCGACGGGCTCAAATACGCCGGGAATCGATATGCTGGCCCGTATCGCCTGCGTCATGTCGCCCCGGTCGAAATAGACGATCTGGGCGTCCTCTATGCAGCAGGCCGACGCGACGAACGGTATATTAAGCTCCTCGATCCGGCGGTTGCCGCACAGCGTGCGTATCAGTTTCTCGATGCGCTGCCCGCGGAAAAGGCCAAGCCCCGGAAAGGTCATGTCAATGAACCGGTATTCCTGGGTTTTCGTGATCTGCTGGGCGATGCGGTGCATGTAGGACATCTTCATGCCCGCGCAGTAGAGCCCTCCGATGATAGAGCCCATGCTGCTGCCTGAAACCATGTCGATCGGGATACCGGCCTCGGTCAGCACCTCCAGCACGCCGATGTGCGCAAACCCGCGCGACGCGCCCGACCCGAGCGCCAGCCCGACGCGTACCTTTTCACTCATAGTACGGATGCTCCTTTCATATCATTGTCTATGAAAAATACCGATGTGAAACGTTTTTCGCTCGGCCGTTACTCCGTCGCGCTGCCCGTCGCGCTAACAATGGCGGGGATCGTCGCGGCCCCGCAGGCCTCGCTCTCATCCGCGCGGGACGGTCTCAATCTCTTTATGACGGTGGTGCTGCCCTCGCTGCTGCCGTTCTTCATATGCTCGCGCCTGCTGCTTGGCACCCCGCTTATTGAGGACGCGGGCCGCCTGCTGGAGCCAGTCATGCGGCCGCTTTTCGGGTGCCCGGGCTGCACCGCGTTCGCGCTCCTTATAAGCCTCCTGTCGGGGTACCCGGCAGGGGCGCGGACGGTCGCGCTGCTCTACGAGCAGGGACGGCTCCGGGACGATGAGCTCAAGCGCGCCGCGAGCCTATGCTCGACCTCGGGGCCTCTTTTCATGCTGGGGGCGGTGGGCAGCGGGCTTTTTGGCAGCGCGTCCGCCGGATGGGTGATACTCGCGGGCCACGCGCTGGCGGTGATACTTACGGGAATCGCCGCGGGTGGAGTCCGGCGTCGCCGCGAAGATCGCGCCGCTTCGCCCGCAGTTTACCGCGCCGCTCGCCCGGTCGGTGAAATGCTCTCCGACGCCGTGCGGGGCGCGATGTCGTCGATCGCGATGGTGGGCGGCTTTATTGTACTCTTCTCGGTGCTCACGGGACTTGCCGCGCACTTTCAATTAAGCGATGCGGTGTCCCGGATGCTCGCCTCGCCGCTGCGGGCGCTGCGGCTTCCGCAGGAGCTGGGGTCGGCGCTGCTGCCGGGGCTTGTGGAAATGACCGCGGGATGCCGCCAGGCCGCGCTCGCGGGGCCCTCGGAGCCCGCGCTGTGGGCCGCGTCCTGCGCGATCGTCACATGGGGTGGTCTCTCGGTACAGGCCCAGAGCATGGCGTTCCTGTCGGGTACGCCGCTGTCGTTTGGCCGGTTTTCGGCGATGAAAGGCATACAGGCCGCGCTCGCGTTCGGGCTGTGCCTGCTGCTTGCCGAAGCGACCGGGGCGGAGCAGACCGCGGCATGTTTTCCTGCCGGGCCGCCGGCCGTGGCCGCGGGGGTTTCATCGCTTTTCCTCGCGATCGGCGCGGCGTCTCTTCTTGTGTCTCTGTCTCTCGTACAGCGCGCCCTCGATGGCCGTCCGAGAAGCCGCTGAGTCGCTAGCGGCCCTTCATCTGCTCGCGGTTCTGGCGGACGATGTCCAGATTTCGCTGTATGTATGTCTCTAGGTCCGCTAGTATATCCTCGACGTACTCGTTGGCGCTTGTGCGTATCTCCTGCGCTCCGGTCTGCGCGTTGGTGATGATTTCCTCGGCCTGCTGGTATGCCATCTGGGTGATATTGTTCTCATCCACCATCTGGCGAACCTTCTCCTCGGCTTCCGCGATTATGTTCTCGGCTTCCTTCTCCGCGTCGTAGAGTATCTGGTTCTTCTCGTTGCGGATACTCTCTGCCTCCATAATCTCATTGGGAAGCGTCTGCCTAATATCGTTTATGATGTCCATGCACTTTTCACGGTCCACCATGCACTTTGCGGATAGGGGTACCTTGCTGCCCTGCTCCACTTCTTCCTGCAAATAATCAAGAAGGGCCATAACGTTCATCGGTAGATCCTCCTTCAGCTAATTCATCGCTCGCAGTTTTTTTTGAACCCGATCCAGTATGGCGTCGGGCACAAGACCAGTCAGGTCGCCGCCCAGCATGCCCACGTCGCGCACCACCGTCGAGCTAAGCGGCGCGTAGGCGGGCTCGGCGGGCAGAAATATAGTATCCATACCGGGATTGATACGGCGGTTCATGAGCGCCATCTGGGTCTCGTACTCATAGTCCGAAGCCCGTCGCACGCCGCGCACCACCGCCGATGCGCCCCGTAACCGCGCGTATTCGGCCAGGAGCCCGCCAAATGACTCCACCGTAACGCCCGGTATGCCGCTGGTCGCAAGCCGGAGCAGCTCGAGACGCTCCTCCATCGTGAATATCGGACTGCGGCCGGTGTTGCGCAGCACCGCCACGATCAGGCGTCCGCTCAGCGATGCCGCCCTCTCGATGATGTTCATATGGCCCACCGTAACCGGATCAAAGGAACCCGGGTATATCCACAGGCTCATGGGGCTTCCTCCCTTTTTAGTATGAAGAGCGCCGTGTCTGCGTATCGCCTCTCGTCTGCGGTCCATCCGGCAGGTATCGCGGGTGGCGGCTGCCTGCGGGAGCGCTCCAGCACGACGACGCCGCTCCGCGCCATAAGCTCGCCGCAGAGCGAGGCGAGCGCCGCTGCCTCAAAATCCGCGCCGTAGGGCGGATCGATAAACGCGACATCGAACCGCCTGCCCTCCCGCCCAAAGCGCCCCAGAGCCTGACGAAAATCCGACGCAAGGATCTCATAGCGGTCCTCGGGAACGCCAAAACGGCGCAACACCGCGCCGATCGCCGTCGCGGCGCGGCGGTCAATATCGCAGAATACGGCGCAGTCCGCGCCGCGGCTTAAGGCCTCGATGCCCAGCGCGCCGCTTCCCGCAAAGAGATCCAGTACCAAAGCGCCCTCTATGCGGCCGCGCAGTATCGAAAAAAGCGACTCACGGACGCGCTCGGCGGTGGGCCGCGCCGCAAGTCCCCCGGGTATGTCGTACCGGCGGCCTCCCAGCGTACCCGCAATGATGCGCAATGCGCCGCCCCCTAGCATTTTACCAACATTGTACAATAAATGCGGAAAGGATACAAGCAGGAGCAGAAAGTTATCGGGCTAACGCCTGATATTGTGGGCGATGCCAGCGGCGCTTTGTATTTGTCGTATGAGCATGAGGAGGTGTTTTTATCGAAAAGGAGCAGAGCCATGCGCCGCTCATCATAATGAAAGCGTTCCCATGACAGAATAATTTTTTCTTGACTGTGTATAAAGATGCTAGGATCGGACATAATGAGGGTGCGGAACGCGACGACACCCCATCGTCACACCGCCGGAGCTTCTCCGAAACGTTCTTCCTTCAAATTCTCCTCTCCCCAGTGCCGGAGGCCCCCCCTCCGGCATCAACCTTTTTGGGGATTGCCCGCTGATCCGCGCCCCTGGGGTTGGGACTTTTGCCGGCTTTTGATTTTCTTCTCGTTTCGAGCGATGATCGTACGGATGCGTCTTTTCTTGGTCGGCCCGCTCCGATACGCGAGTCCCGCCAGCGCCGTGAATGCGGCCGCGTATAGGATATACGTCCACCACGCGTAACCCGTTAGCGCGCTCATTTCAGAAAACATGACATACCAGACATTCAGAGTGACCCGCAGCGACGAGAGCACCGTATCGCCCAGCGCGGGGATGGCCGTAAGAAGCGCGATGAGAGCGAACGGCGCCTGCGCGACCGCGCCGATGATGAAGCCGTTGGCGGGCTTAAAATGAACCGGCACGCCCAACATGGGCTCGCGTCCGACCCGCTCCAGTCTCTTTTTCTCAAGCTCGTCGGATGTGATATCCCGCAGACCCATATCGGAAAGCGATCCCCAGACAAACAGCAGCAATATGAACACGCACAGACCATTGAGCGTGTATCCCAGCCATTCATCCTCGGTCAGTCCTCCCAGACTGAACATGATGACCAGGCATATGACGGTGATGATCGCGTTCATGCCCAGGAGCTGCAGCGTTTTCTTCCAGATGTTGTACGGCATATCGCATCCTCCAGACGTTTATTCCGGCTCGGGATATTGCGTGCCTTCCTCGGTGACGACCGCAATCGGGCGCTCGCCTTCCCGTCCGGGGATCCGCTCCGCCCGCTGACCGGCAAAGGCCGCCGCTACTACCGTAGCTTCGGGCCGCAGGGAAAGCAGAAACCGATCATAGTATCCGGCTCCGTAGCCCAAACGATACCCGCGGCTGTCGAACGCCACGGCCGGAATCACCGCCAGGTCGACAACAGCGGGATCAACAAGCCCGTGGCGGCGCGGGTCGGGCTCCGCGATCCCATACGCGCCGGGTACCATTTCCCGCAGATCCGAAACCGCGCGCAGCTCCAGCGCATGCTCGCTTTTAAGGCAGCGGGGGTAAACCACGGTCTTTCCCGCGGCGGCCGCGGCCGCGTGCAGAGCGTCGGTATCTGCCTCGCACCGGAAGGCGCGGTAGAGCATGACTACTCCCGAGGCTCTCCAGGCGTCAAGCCCCGCGATATGCTCTGCGATGGCGGCGGAGCGGCTGGCGCGCGACTCCGGGGTCAGCGCCAGACGCCAGCAAAGGGCGAGGCGGCGCAGCTCGCCGCGCAGCTCACGGTCAGCCATGGTGGATCCGGGGTATCCTGGGGCCTATGCAGGTGACGATCTCGTAGTGGATGGTGTGCGCGATGGCGGCAAGCTCTCCCGCTGTGATCTCCTCGTCGGCCTGCTTTCCCAGCAGCACCGCCTCGTCTCCCACCTTCACGCCGGGTATGCCCGAGACGTCCGCCATGCACTGGTCCATGCATACAAGGCCCACGACAGGCGCCCGGCGTCCTCCTATGAGCACGTCGGCCCTGCCTCCGAAAGCGCGCCGGTATCCGTCGGCATATCCGACCGGGAGCGTCGCGATGGTACGCGGACCGGTGGCCGTGTACGTGCGTCCGTAACCGACCGTTTCACCCGCCTCGATGCGCTTTAGGCACACGATGCGCGTGATCCACGAAAGGGCAGGCTGCAGATTAGGATTCGCATCGCCCGCAGGATCCAGTCCGTACATCACGATACCCAGCCGCACCCAGTCCATATGCGCGAACGCATGGCGCATCGCCGCGGCGCTGTTGCCTATGTGAAGGCGAGGCGAAAATCCCGCCTCGCGCGCCTGCTCCGCCGCCTGCCGGAACACATCGTACTGCCTGCGCGTGAACGAGTCATCGGCCTCCTCCGCCGCCGCGAAATGGCTGAACATGCCGGTCAGGCGTACCCGGGGACACTCCCAGAGTGCTTCCAGCAGCGCCGAAAGCTCCCGGCCGGGTCGCGCGCCGCTGCGGTTCATGCCTGTCTCGATTTTGATGTGAATCGGCACTGCGCGGTCGGGCGCGGCGGCCTTGGATAGCGCGTAGATCATCTCGGAGGTATAAACCGCGGGGATCAGGCGGTGCTTTAAAAGCGTGGGAGCGCACTGGGGCAGCAGACCTCCCAGCACCAGCACCGGAGCGCCGATCCCGGCCTCGCGCAGCTGCGCGCCCTCGGCGTCGGTCGCCACGGCCAGCATGCTCACGCCGCATCCCAGCGCACGGCGGGCCACCTCAAACATTCCGTGGCCGTATGCGTTGGCCTTGACCACGGCTATCATCCCGGTCTCGGGTCCAAGCCCCTGCCGCACAAACCCGATGTTGCGCTCGATGGCCGACAGATCCACGATGACCCGGGTCGCGCTCATTCGGACAGTCCTTTACTTAAGGTCATACAGATCCTCCTGAAGGAGAATCCGCACGCCCCGGGATTCGAGTATGCTCCGGGCCGCCGCTACGTCGTCCACCTTGAAGAGGATGAGCGCGTATTCCTTGGGATTACGGACGAACGAGTACAGATACTCCACGCTCACGCCCTTTTCGAGAAGCGTCTCCAGCACCTCAGCCAGCCCGCCCGGCCGGTCGGGTACCGTGACTGCCAGCACCTCTGTCAGATTGACGGTATATCCGGCGGCCCTCAGAGATGCGAGCGCCTTCTCGTTGTCGTCGACTATGGCTCTGAGGATGCCGAAGTTGGTCGTGTCGGCGATGGATAACGCCAGCAGATCAACACCCGCTTCGCCCAGCACGCGGGTCATGTGCGCCAGCCGTCCCTTTGTGTTTTCGAGGAATACCGATAACTGTCTGACCATGCTCCTGTCCTCCTTGGCAATCATTGGATCACCCTTTATAGTATACCATACTCGCGCCGCCCGGTAAAAGGCCGCGTTTTTTAAGTAAAAACGGGCTGCTGACTAGGAGAGAGTCCGCTTGTCCAGCACCCTTCTGGCCTTGCCCTGGCTGCGCTCGATGGACTTAGGCTCCACCAGCTTGACGCCCACCGACAGCCCCAGCAGCGATTCCAGTTCCCGTGTGATGCGGTGCCGTATTTCCTCTACGCGTCGCACCTCGTCGGAGAAAAGCCGGTCGCTCATCTCGACCCAGACCTCAAGCCTGTCAAGATTGTTGACACGCTCCACGACCAGCAGGTAATGCGGCTCCACCTCGGTGTATGTGACCAGCACGCTTTCCACCTGCGTCGGGAACACATTGACGCCACGGATGATGATCATATCGTCCGAGCGTCCCAGCACCTTGTTCATGCGCACATGGGTGCGCCCGCACTGGCAGGCTTCCCGGGACAGGCTCGTCAGATCCCGCGTACGGTAGCGAATGACCGGGATCCCTTCCTTCGTGATCGTCGTAAAGACCAGCTCCCCCTCCTGCCCGTCGGGCAGAACCCGGCCGGTTGCCGGATCGATGATTTCAGGCAGGAAATGGTCCTCGTTCACGTGAAGACCCTGCTGTATCTCGCACTCGAAGGCGACGCCCGGGCCAATAACCTCCGAAAGTCCGTATATGTCCGTGGCCCGTATGCCGAGCTTGCGCTCTATTTCCCGGCGCATGCCGTTGGTCCACGGCTCCGCGCCGAACACGCCGTACTTGAGTATGATGTCCCGTGTGGGATCGATGCCCTCTTCGGCCATGGCTTCTGCCAGATACAGCGCATAGGAGGGAGTGCATGTCAGCATCGTGGTGCCGAAGTCCTTCATGAGCATTATCTGGCGCTGCGTGTTGCCTCCCGAGATCGGTATGACCGAAGCGCCGATGAGCTCGGCCCCGTAGTGGACGCCCAGCCCGCCTGTGAAAAGGCCGTATCCGTACGCGTTCTGTATTACCGCGTTCTTGTCGGCTCCGGCGCAGGTCAGCGTACGGGCCATGAGCTCCGCCCAGGTCTGTATGTCGCGCTGCGTGTAACCGACCACGGTGGGTTTGCCCGTAGTGCCCGAGCTTGCGTGTATGCGCACGATTTCCGACAGCGGCACCGCGAACAGTCCGTACGGGTAATTGTCGCGCAGATCCTGCTTGGTGGTAAAGGGCAGAAGGGCCAGATCCTCGAGCGACCGGATGTCTCCGGGAGCGACGCCAGTCTCCTGCATACGGTTTCGGTAATAGGGGACGTTCTGATACACGTGATGGATCGTGCGGATCAGCCGCTTTGTTTGCAGCTCCCGCAGCTTCTCTGGCTCCATGCACTCCGCGGATGGGTTCCAGTACATTATGAATCACCCTCGATAATAAGATTGTATCCCGCGTCGAAAGCCGCGCGGTTCACATCGTATGTCCCCGGCGGCAGGCACTCGCCGACCGCGTCGAGCCATGTCTGACGGCTGATACCAGTAAGGCGGGCCATCCGCCCCAACATCACGGTATTGACGGCGCGGATGCTTCCCGCCTGCCGCGCCAGTTCCAGCGCGTCCACGGCGTCTACCGCGACGTCCGAGGCGCACAGTCTTGGCAGCGCGTCGTCCGGATACCGCGCTGTGCCCGCGACGACCGTCATGGGCGCGATCCGCTGCGTGCTGACGATCACCCGGCCGCCCTTTTTGACAAGATGCACGTTGCGCAGCGCCTCGATCAGCTCAAAGGAGATCATATAGTCGGCGCCGCCTTCCTCTATGAGCGGGGAGGCTACCTCGTCCCCAATGCGCACATAGGTGATGACGCTCCCGCCCCGCTGCGCCATACCGTGTACCTCGGAAACCTTTACGTCCCGTCCCAGCCTGCAGGCCAGCGCGCCCAGTATCCGGCTGGTGAGCAGCGTTCCCTGGCCGCCTACGCCGGTAATGAGTATGTTCATTTCCCGCATGAGCCGTTTCCTCCCCCGATGGCGTCCGCCGGGCACACCCCGGCGCACAGGCCGCAGCCCGTGCACAGCGCCGGGTCGATCTCCGCCCTGCCGTCCCGCATCGAAAGGGCCGGACAGCCCAGTCCGATGCAGCGCCTGCATCCGATGCACAGCGCCGCGTCCACGCTGGCGGGCGTACCGCGGCTTTTCCTGTCGAGCAGCGCGCACGCCCGCCGTGCGATCACGACCGATGGCCCGTTATGCTCCATCGCGCGGCGAATCGCCGCCTCGGCGGCGCGCAGATCATAGGGGTCGACGACCGCTATATCGGTGACGCCCACAGCCCGGCAGAGCGCTTCCAGATCCACGCGGGGCGCCTGCTCCCCGTGTATATTCAGCCCGGTGGCCGGATTCTGCTGGTGCCCGGTCATGCCGGTGGTCGAGTTGTCGAGTATGATAACCGTCGTGCGTCCGCCGTTGTACACGGTGTCGATGAGCCCGGTGATTCCCGAGTGTATGAACGTCGAATCCCCGATGACCGCAACGATATTGCGAGCGCTTTCCCGTCCAAGCGCCTTCTCCATGCCAAGGGCCATGCCGATGGACGCGCCCATACACACGCATGTGTCCATCGCCGAGAGCGGCGGCAGCGTTCCCAGCGTATAGCAGCCGATGTCGCCGGTCACGGTGGCTTTGAGCTTGCCCAGCACATAGAATACGCCGCGGTGCTGACAGCCCGGGCACAGCGCCGGAGGGCGCGCCGGAAGATCCGCCGCGGCTGGCCGGGACTCACGCGCCGCGCCTCCGATCGCCGCGGCGATGTCTCGCGCCGAGTACTCGCCCTGCACGGAAAAGAG
>JAAYXU010000074.1 GCA_012515725.1 Clostridiales bacterium
GACACAGAGTCGCTGCGGGACAGGCTGGTGCCGCTGGCGCTGGGTGTGTGGGACCATATCAAAAACGGGGGTGACCACGGCGCGGACAACTGGTCGCTCGAATGGATGGGATTCCTGCCGGGCAAGCGGGAAAGCCGCCGGTATGTGGGCGACCACATACTCACCCAGAACGACGTGGCTTCGGGCGGCGCGTTCGACGACATCGTCGCCTACGGCGGCTGGTCGATGGACGACCACCATCCCGCGGGCATACTCTACCCGGGCGACCCGACGATATTTCACCCCGCGCCTCAGCCCTACGGCATACCGTACCGGTGCCTGTACAGCCGCAATGTGGAAAACCTGCTGTGCGCGGGGCGCAATATCAGCGCCACCCATGCGGCTCTGTCGTCCACGCGGGTCATGGGCACCTGCGCGATACTTGGACAGGCGGCGGGCACGGCGGCCGCGCTGGCCGTGCGCGACGGCCTGACGCCGCGGCAGGTCGGGAAAGGGCGCATACGGGAGCTGCAGGACGCGCTGATGGAGGACGACTGCTGGCTGCCGGGACGCGCCCGGGCGGTCGCGGAGCTGTCCCGGCGCGCGGCGCTTTCCGCCGACGCGGGCGATCCGTCGCCGCTTCTTAGCGGCATCGACCGGTCGCTGGACGGACATGGCAACGGCTGGACAGGGCGGTGGGCTCAGCTTCTGTGGGAGCGCGACGAAACGCCCTCTTCGATCCGGCTCGTGTTCGACAGCGATCTGGCGCGTACCGACAAGAACATGCCCTGCCGCTGGCCGGTGGGGGGATACTATATAACGCCCCCTGCGCCGCTGGCGCGGGACTTCGATGTGGATATGCTGCGGGACGGCCGCTGGGAGACGCTGCACGCCGTCCGGGACAACTATCAGCGCCTGGTAAGGCTGCCCGCGGGCGGCGTCTGCCGGGGCGTGCGCGTCCGGCTCATACGGGACTGGGCAGGGCGCCCGGACGTGCGTATGTTCGCTCTGGAGGCGCGGTGAGGCGCATCAGGAATCGCGAAACGCATCCTCGAGAAACTCGCGGATGGCCCGGGCCGTGGGGGGACACCCCGGTAGGCGGCGCTCGCATCCCGCGGCGCACCGGCCGATGCCGATCCCTCGGAGCTGCTGGCCGCGGTAGCCCTGCCCGACGCGGATACTGCCCGTTACGCGGGGCAGCGTCCCCGCTTCCCGCATGCGTGAGAGCGCGTGCAGCAGGCTCCCGTAGCAGGCTGAGCAGGCCTGCCGGGCGTCGATATGGCGCGCCAGCTCCTCAATCCGGCGGGACGGGGATGCCTGCGGCAGCGACGGCGGCTCGTTGAGCGGCACGATATCCGCGGGCTCGAAATACGTGCTTCCCGCGCCCAACGCTTCGGCCATCGATATATAAGGTACATCCTCGGGCGAAAAACCAAGCAGCGCGCACACCCACGAGTCGAGCCTGACCGGGTCGAAGCACAGCGCCGCCCGGTCCATCGCGACGGGATTGCCCCCCTCCTCAAACTCGAGGTCGCCGCACAGCCCGTCGGCAAGCGTGACCGAGGGCCTGAGCGCGGCGGCCAGCAGCGCGATAGGGCGCTGGAGCCCAAGCGCGTGGAAACGCCTTTTTTCCCGGTCGGGAATACAGCCCTTCAGGTTTTTAAGCGCGCAGGTCATGCGCGTCTGGCAGTGGCCCTTGATGACGGGCATGTTTATGAGGTATCCGGCTTCGAGCGCGCTGCGGCAAACCCAAATCGTTTCGCCGTCCACCGTCACCTGGACGGTTTCGTCGCCCTTCAGGTCGAGGAGCCTCACGTCGTACCGACGCGCCAGCTCGTCATATCCGCAGTCGCGGAATGCCTGGCGCGTCGACGCGCCCACCCATGAGCCCTCCATGATCGTGATATCGGTAACGCCGCAGTCTATGAGATAGCGCAGCGCGCCCTCGACCAGCTCGGGGTGGGTGACCGCGCCCAGCGAGGCCGGCCCCGGAACCACGAGGTTCGGCTTGATGGCGACGGAGGCCCCGGCGGGTATGCGGCGCTCGACTTGGGCCGCTGCCAGCAGATCCGCGGCCATTTCCCGGGCGTCGCGCCCGTAGCGGACCCAGATCGGATAGTTCATATCGGGATTCCTTTCGAGAGATGGCGTGATTATAGCAGGGGCGGGTAGCGGGTGTCAAACCGATCTCGCGCAACAGCGCGTGATTATTATAATGAATAATTGAAGATCATGATGAGTGATGAACAACTGAAGATACTGTCAAATACCTCCACGGTCTACCCACGACGCGCGCGGCGTGCTATAATAGACGGTATTCGGCGGGCAAGGAGGGCGCGATGGTACGCGTATGGGGTATACTGCGCAGGAAGCAGCGGATCGTGTCCGATCATGTCGTCGATCATATCGGGGAGGCGACGCTTCCGGACTATATGGAGTGCCTGCATATGCTGTGCGAAGCGCTCGATATACCCCGGCCGGTGGTGCTGCGCAAGCACGAGCGGGAGCTGGAGGCGTTCGGGCGCACTCGCTTTAGCCCTTCGGACTTCATCGAGCGGGTCGGATTCGATTTTTTTGAGATGGAGCTGCTGGCCGAACCGAAGGACGATAAAAAAGCCGCCGGGAGTTCCAGGCGGCCCGGGAAAAGGGATGTCTTTAGTCGTGACGTTTGCACATACGAATAAGCAGACTGATGCACCACAGACCGGCGATGCCTACCAATACGTATATAATCCGCGCGAGCAGCGCCATCGGGTCGCCGGCTATCGATGCCACCAGATCCAGACCGAACAGGCCGACCAGCAGCCAGTTGAGCGCACCGATTATGACCAGAATCAAAGCTACCTTATCCATAGAATTCACTCCTGTCAAAGATTCAGTGGTAGTATATCCCCATACGGTTTAAATAAACCCAAAACTATGGAGCCGGAGAAACCGGCGAAAAAATAACCGCCTAAGCGAGGAGGAAAAACAATGGAAAATCAACTATTCTGGGACAAGATCATAGACTTTCCGCTCGAAGGACGCAGCGAGAAACCACGGCAGTCGGGGCTTACGATGGTGATCGACAAGGGAATGGGGCCGGCCGCCGTTAAGGACTGGCTGACGCTGAACGCGCCGTTCGTAGACTATATGAAGTTCAGCTTCGGAACGTCGGCGCTGTATCCCGAGGACGTGCTCTGCGAGAAAATCGCATGCGTCCGCAACAGCGGCATCGATGTCTATCCGGGCGGCACGTTCCTGGAAATAGCGCTCTGGCGCGGAAAGCTCGACGAATACCTTCGCCGGTCGCTGGATCTTGGATATTCGTGCATAGAGGTATCCGACGGCACGCTCGATATCGAGGCGTCCACGCGGCGCGAAACTATAGAAAAGGCGCGCGGCATGGGCTTTTCGGTCATCACCGAGGTGGGGCAGAAGGACGCGCGCGACAGCAAGCCGCTTTCCGCGCTCCTTGACCAGATACGCGACGACCTGCGCGCCGGCGCGTCAAAGGTCATCGTCGAGGCCCGCGAGTCGGGCAAGAGCGTCGTCATATTCGACGGCGAGGGAAAGCTCCGCCGGGACGAGATGGAGCAGCTGGCAGCCGCCGCGCCCGAGGGAACCCTAATATGGGAAGCGCCCGATAAAAAGCAGCAGCACCAGCTCATAGAGCGCTTCGGGCCCAACGTAAACCTTGGCAACATACCTCCCGACGAGGTGATCGCGCTCGAATCGCTGCGGCGCGGACTGCGGGGCGACACGTTCCGCTCGGCGATACAGCGGAAAAAGGAGCGCGCCTGAAGCGCACAAAAATTGGAAAGAAGGGGATCCCGATGCGTTTATTGCGCAAAGCGGCGGCCGCCATACTGCCGCTCATGTTCGTATGCGCGCTTTACGCGCCCACGGCGCTTGCCTTAACTCCAACAGAAGTATCTATTCCCGACGCCGCACTCAACCGAGCGCTGCACAATTGGCTTGGAATCTACGACTATGCAGAGCCAATTCTCAATACGCAGCTTGCGAATATAACGGGTAAGCTGGATCTGTCGGGCTGGGATATAGTCGACATCACGGGGCTGGAGCACTTGGAGGCCGTGGAAAGGCTGGATCTTTCACGAAACAAAATAACAAGCATACCCGACGCGTTCTGCCAGATGCTCGCGCGCAGCAGCCTAAAACATCTCGACCTGTCGGATAACGAGCTTACGAGAATTCCCGACGCGATGGCCGCCAGCCGCCTGCATACGCTGGACCTGTCGCTCAATGGCATGTATTCGGTGCCCGCGGGCGTGACCGGCATCGAGTCGCTGCGCAAGCTCAATATGTCAGGCAACAAGCTGACGCGCCTTTCGTCGGCGCTTGCGTCGATGCCCGCGCTAACAGAGCTTAATGTCGAGGCGAACCGGCTCACCGCGCTCCCGTCGGCATTTAAGAAGCTCTCGATCGACACGCTTTATATAAATTATAATTTCCTCGACCTGACCGACGCGGCTGACAACCAGAAAATGATCGACGCCATGCCCACCGACTCTGTGCACTACGAGGACCAGCTCAGGCCGCTCACGGGACTGACGGTTTCTCATCCGGATGTCGGAGTCGCGGTATTTACGTGGGACGCCAGCGAGGATATCGACTTTGGCGGCGGCGTCGTGGCGCGGGTGGCCCGCACATCGGTGCTGCTGGGCGACGACTATATCGGCGAGGCCAAAGCCGGCGAGACGACGTTCACGCGCGAAGGGCTGACACCGGGCAAGGAGTACGAGTTCAACCTGAGCTGGGATTACCGTATATCCGGGACCCCGTACAGCGACCGGTATACTAAGTGCTATATAGAGTGCGTGACGACGCCCGGCGAGAGCCCGGACCCGACGGCAACGCCGATACCGTCGCCTACGCCCCTGCCAACGGATACGCCCGCGCCTACCGCGACCCCCGCGCCGGAGACGCCCGCGCCCACCGCGCCCGCGGTCACCGCCGCGCCAACGGGAGAGCCCGTGCCCACAGCGCTCTCTGACGCCACCTCAAAGCCCGCGAGCGGCGCGTCGGCCCCGCAGTTTCCCACGACAATCATACTGCTTCTCATAGCGGTCGTCGTGCTGCTGCTCATCGCCGTGGGCATCGTGCTCACCCATCTGGTGGGCAGGCGGTAGTCCCCGATACTCAGCGAACGATCAGGCTTTCCCGCTCGGGACCGGTGGATACATAGCGCACCGGCACGTGAAGCGCGTCCTCTACGTATCCCACGTAGGAGCGCGCTTCGGGCGGCAGCCGGTCCCAGTGGGTACAGCCGCGGATCGTGCCGCGCCATCCGGGCAGCGCCGTGAGTACCGGCCGCGCCCTGTCAAGGGCGGAGGCAGGGAAGTCGTACGTTTTAATCCCGTCTATCTCATAAGCTTCGCAAACAGGGTTGCTTTCCCGGCCAGAGAGCACGTCCAGATTGGTGAGCGCCACCGCAGTCGCGCCCTGCAGCGCGCATCCATAGCGGGCCGCCACCGCGTCAAACCAGCCCACCCTGCGGGGCCGTCCGGTCGTCGCGCCGTATTCGCCGTCGCTGCCACCCGCACGGCGCAGCGCGTCGGCCTCGTCGCCTGCGATCTGGGACACGAACGGACCTGCGCCCACGCATGTCGCGTACGCTTTAACTACCGCGATCACGTCTCCCAGGCTCCGGTGCGGAAGGCCCAGCGCGGCCATACTCCCACCGGCCAGCGGCGAGGAGGACGTTACGTACGGATAGATGCCGTGATCCGGATCGCGCAGCGCGCCAAGCTGTCCCTCCAGCAGTATTGTCTTTCCCTGTGCGCAGGCGCTGCGCAGCATCGCCGCGACGTCCGTGACCAGTGGCCTGAGCCGGGGCAGCAGCGGCGCGAGCTGCGCGGCCAGCGCTTCCGCGTCGACCGGCGGATGGCGGTACAGGTGCTCGAGCAGCACGTTTTTCGCGGTCAGGTTTCGGGCGATGCGCTCAGGAAGCCGCGGCCCGTCAAAAAGGTCGGCCAGCCGGATATTGATTTTCAGCGCCCTGTCTGCATAGAAGGGCGCGATGCCCCGGCGGGTGGAGCCGAATGCAGCCTGTCCCAGGCGCTCCTCCTCCAGTTCGTCGAGCAGCCGGTGAACCGGCAGCACGATCTGCGCCCTGTCGGAGAGCGCGACGCGCGGGCGAACGCCTCTCCTTTTAAGCGTATCGAGCTCCGAGAGCAGCTGCCAGGGATTCAGCGCCGTCGCCGGGCCCAGCACGTTCACAGTATGCTCATGAAAAACCCCGGAGGGCAGCAGGTGCAGCACCGTCTTTCCCCAGCGGTTCACAAGCGTATGCCCTGCGTTCGCACCGCCCTGCCAGCGCACCACATAGTCGGCGCGCTCCGCGAAGAAGTCGGCGATTTTTCCTTTTCCCTCGTCTCCCCAGCACGCTCCGACCACAGCCATTACGGGCATATCGAAATCCTCCCTTTTTTTATTGTTGCAAAACCAGTATAACCGGCGTATTATCATAAGTAAAATTCATCATTCTAATATCTAATATAAGGTGACCTAATATGCAGATCGATCCCCACTGGTACTTTGTGTTCCACCGGTGCGCGATGGCCGGTTCTTTCTCGGCGGCGGCGCAGGCGCTCTACGTGTCCCAGTCGGCGGTGAGCCAGATGATGGGCCATCTGGAGCGGGCGCTGGGCGGGCCGCTGTTTACCCGCAATCCGCGCGGCGTACGGCTGACCGCAGAAGGCGCGGCGCTCTACGGGTATGTAGCGAAGGCGTTCGACAGTCTCTCGGCCGGGGAGGCTGCGGTGCGCCGCGCGATGGCGCTAGAGGAGGGGCAGCTACGCATAGGAACCAGCGACGCGATACTGCGGTATTTGCTGATGCCCGCGCTTGCCCGAATGAAGCGTATACATCCGGCCATCAATCTGACGCTGACCAATACGACCACGCCGCGTTCGCTGGAGCTGCTCGACGGAAACGCGGTCGACGCGTGCTTCGTGCATCTGCCGCTCCCAAATCCCGGGCGATACGACGCCCGGCCCATACTGCGGCTTGCCGACTGCCTGCTGTGCGGCGGTAAGCTCATGGGTCTGGCCGGTTCGCGGCTTGCGTTTTCTCAGCTTAATGACTATCCCATCATCATGCTGGACCGCGGGTCTCTCACGCGGCGGCAGCTCGACGAATGGCTGGGGCAACAGGGTGTGACGCTGACGCCGGAGTTTACTACGGGCAGCATCGACAGCCTGCTCGATATGGCGGCTCTGGGTCTGGGTATGGCGTTCGCGGCGCGCGCATACGCGGCGGATCGGCTCGAATCGGGTGCGCTCGCCGAGGTATCGCTCCCCCAGACGCCCCCGCCCCGGCATATCGGGCTGGTGACGCGCCGGGGCGAACCGCATTCGCGCGCGCTCCGCGCGTTTGTGGCGATGATCGATGGGGCGTGTAATCCGTAACACAGTGTACGCTCGCGTAA
>JAAYXU010000075.1 GCA_012515725.1 Clostridiales bacterium
TCGAGCGCATCCGCGAGGAAATGCGCGCCGGTAAATCGCTGCGCTCCGCGGTGGAGGCGGGATTCAAGAAAGCGTTCCGGACGATACTGGACTCAAACATCACAACAGCTATCGCGGCATTCGTTCTCATGTATTTCGGTACGGGATCCATCAAAGGTTTCGCGGTCACGCTGGCGCTGGGTATCGCCGTTTCGATGTTTACTGCCATCACGGTGACGCGGTTCCTGATACGGATCATGATCAGCCTGCGCATAGACAGACCGGGCGCTTACGGGCCGGGCATGAGCGCTCTTGCGAAGGAGGCGAAGTAATATGCGATTCAGGGTTACGAAGCTTGCTCCCTACGCCATCGCCCTTTCGCTGCTCATCATACTGGCCGGCGTTATCGTGGGCATTCTAAACGGTATGAGGCTGGGCATCGACTTTACCGGTGGTACGTTACTCGTGCTCAACATCGGCGAGCCTTTCGACAATGCTCGGATCGAGGAGATCGTGCGCGTCCACGTGAGCGCTGACTTCCAAGTGGCAGCCTCCGACGAGGTCAAGGCGCTGATACGTATGCAG
The DNA here is from genome assembly GCA_012515725.1 of Clostridiales bacterium. GTDB lineage: Bacteria > Bacillota > Clostridia > Christensenellales > UMGS416 > JAAYXU01. The sequence continues at coordinate 565 of JAAYXU010000075.1, forward strand.
GACCGTGATCTCAATGCGGAGGAACTCAACGAAGTACGCGACAAAATCATCGATGATATACGGGACGTGTACCCGAAAACCCAGATCGAGACCATTGACCGTGTGGGCGCGGTCGCCGGGCGAGAGCTCATGCGCAACGCGTTCCTGTCGGTAGCGGTCGCCTGCGCGTTCATGCTCATCTACATATGGATCCGGTTTGAGCTGCTGTCGGGATTCGCCGCGCTCGTCGCGCTGCTCCATGACGTGGCCATCATGGTATCAGCAATGATCATACTTCGGCAGCAGGTGAATACCTCATTCATCGCGGCCGTGCTGACCATCGTCGGATACTCGATCAACGACACGATTGTGGTATTCGACCGCATCCGGGAAAACCAGAAGCGGTATTCCCGGGAAATGAGCCGCGAGGAGATCGTGGATCGCAGCGTCGCCGAAACGCTCACCCGCACGCTCAATACGTCGCTAACCACGTTCTTTACGATTACCGCCGTGTACATACTGGGCGTCCCGTCCATTCGCGAGTTTACTCTGCCCATCATCGTGGGTATCGTTTCCGGAACATTTTCCTCGATCTTCATCGCAAGTCCCCTGTGGGTCTACTGCCACCGTTTCATCGAGAAGCGCCGCCAGATCCGTAAGGCCGCGGCGCGCCAGAAGGCATAAGTACGACGGCCCGCTGTACGCTCCGGCGTAGGGCGGGCCTTTGCGTTTTTGGAGGGTTCATTGATCCGTTTGATTCCCCGCCATCAGGCCGCCGCCGACCCGCTTGTCGTGCGTGAGATCGCCAGCGCGCTTGCGCTCTCGCCGGTCATGGCCGAGCTCCTCGTCGGGCGCGGTCTTGATACCGTCGCGAAGGCCGACGCTTTTCTGCGTCCCGACGCGTCGGGCCTTCACGACCCGTTCGCCCTTGGCGGCATGGACGAGGCTGTCCGGCGTATCCGCGAGGCCGTGAGCGATGGTCGGCATATCGTGCTCTACGGGGACTACGACGTGGACGGGGTATCGGGGACCGCGTTGCTGCTCATGGCGATGAGGACGCTTGGCGCGCGGGTTCACTACTACATACCCAGCCGCCACGCGGAGGGCTACGGTCTTAACGAGGAAGCCATCGCGCGTCTGGCCGGAGAGGGCGCGTCACTGCTTATCACGGTCGACTGCGGCGTGTCGAACTGCCGGGAAGCCGCGCTGGCCCGCAGCCTGGGCATGGAGGTGATCGTCACCGATCATCACGAGTGCCCATCGACTCTGCCCGAGTGCGCCGCGCTCATCAACCCCCACCTTCCGGGAACGGCGTATCCCTTCGCCGATCTGTGCGGCGCGGGGGTAGCATTCAAGCTCGTGGAGGCGCTCATAGGACGCGAGCGGGCACTCGAGTACGTGGATCTGGCGGCGCTGGCCACCGTGGCTGATATCGTTCCGCTGGTGGGCGAGAACCGGATCCTGACCAGCCTGGGGCTTGACGCCATCAACCGCAGTCCCCGTCCCGGAGTACGTGCGCTCATCGCCGTGTCGGGGCTTGAGGAGGGCGATGTCGGAGCCGGACATCTAGGGTTTCAGCTGGGGCCACGGATAAACGCGGGCGGACGAATGGATCTGGCGCGCAAGGCCGTGGAGCTCCTGACGACCGATGACTGCGATACGGCGGTCGCGCTGGCCGCAGAGCTCGACCGGGACAACAACGAGCGACGGAGCCAGTGCGCCCGTATGGAGCGCGAGGCATGCGAAATGGCCAGCCGGGAGGTCGACTTCCTGAGCGACCGGGCTGTGGTGCTGTGGCGGGACGACTGGAACAGCGGGATACTGGGTATAGTGGCCGGAAAGCTGACCGAGCGCTACTGGCGGCCGGTCGTGCTACTGGCGCGGGAGGCAGAGCGCTACCACGGATCGGCCAGAAGCATACCGGGCGTGCATCTCTATCATGTACTGGAGGAGTGCGCCCATCTGTTTGAGCGGTTTGGAGGCCACGCGCAGGCGGCAGGAATGGCGATTGCGGGGGACCGTCTTGAGGAATTCAGGAAGCGGCTCAACGCGCTGTTGCGGCAGGTTCCGAGCGAAGTCTTTACGCCTGTCGCTTACTATGACCGGGCGCTCAGGACCGGGGAGGCCGACGAGCGTCTGCTCTCGGATCTGGACCGCCTTAGGCCGACCGGCTACGGGAACGCGCGTCCGGTATTCCTGATAGAGGGCGTCAGGCTTGGCGAACCGCGCACGATGGGCAGCCAGGGGCAGCATTATCGCGCCTGCGCACGGCAGGACGGACAGGCCCTTCCGATAGTGGCGTTCGGTCAGAAGCCTCCGCTGCTGCGCGGCGCAAAGCACGACGCGCTCGTAAGTCTCGAGAGGAACAGCTGGCAGGGGAGGGTTAGCCTTCAGGCAAATCTGCTGGCGCTTCAAAGCTACGCAGTGGCGCGTGAAGTGGACAAACTCATCAGCCGATGTGATGATGCATTCGACTTGTCGCTGTGGCAGCAGCTTGATCAGGCTGATGCGGCGGCGCACGACCCGCTGCCCGCGTCGGGCACGCGCGAATACTGCGAGCGGCTTATGGCGTCTGACCCGTTTTACGGTACGCTGATACTGCTGCCCGAGCCCTCGGCGGCCCGGGACGCGGTGCGGGTGCTGGAGGAGTATGGCTTGCTGGAACGGTTCGATGTGCGGTGCGGAACCGCCGTAGAGGCGATGCCCGCCGACAACTGCCTGCTGCTCGCGCCAGATTTTTCCGCGCTGTGCCCGCGCTTCTGGGCGGAAATATGCGTCTGGGGAGGCGTTGTCCGGGAGGATTTCGTGGTAAATCGCCTTTCTCAATTGTCACCGGCCAGAATTGGGATTATAATGGAACCTGGATACGTTCAAAACGCGCTCGCCCGCCTTGTCCGGTACGGCTTTAGTGATACGCTGCTCCGGGCGATGTATGCCGCGGTACGCCGGGAGCTTACGGGTGGCAGGACGTTCCGAGAGACCGACGGCCCGGCCCGGTGGCTGGCCGGGGAACTGGGTATGCCGATTTCCGCGGCCGCCGCGGGGCTGCGGATTCTGTCGGAGCTATCTCTCATAAGCTGCAGTGAGGAACCTCCGTATATCGTATTCCACGGTAGCCGGGGCAAGGTCAGCCTCCACCAAAGCGCCACATACCGACGAATCCTGCAGACTCTCTATCCGAACTGAAAGGGGTGCCGCTCATGAATCTGAAGGACAAGATCAGAACCATACAGGATTTCCCGCTCCCGGGTATCCGCTATCGCGACATTACGACGCTCCTACAGGATCCGCAGGCGTACCGTGAGCTGCTCGACAGCCTGTGTGAGCCCCTGCGCGAAGAGAAGATCGATCTCGTAATCGGCCCGGAGGCACGCGGTTTCGTGATCGGCGCGCCGATGGCCTATATGTTGGGGGCCGGATTCGTGCCGGTCCGCAGGCCGGGCAAGCTGCCCGCCGAAGTATATCGATACGAGTATGCGCTGGGTCACGGCCGAGACACGCTGGAGATACATCAGGACGCCGTCGTTGCGGGTCAGCGCGTCGTCATCGTGGATGACCTTCTGGCCACGGGCAGCACCGCTCAGGCTGTCTGCCGTCTAATGGAAAAACTCGGGGCCGACATCGTCGCGCTGTGCTTCGCGATCGAACTGACACACCTTGGCGGACGCGCCAATCTGGAGCCGTACAGGATACTCTCGACCATTAAATATTAAGCTGCGGAGGGCGGCGCACGGGCTTGAGCGAACTGCTGGTAAAAATTAAAAGGGACTATCCGCAGCTGGACAGCGCGCTGATCGAGCGGGCTTATTACTTCGCCCAAAAAGCCCACGAAGGGCAAAAACGCGAATCGGGAGAGCCCTACTTCACGCACCCATGCGCCGTAGCGACCATACTCCTGGAGCTTGGTATGGACGCGGAGACCATCACCGCCGCGTTATTACACGATGTGCTTGAGGATACAGATGTCAGCCACGACGAGCTGGGACAGGAATTCGGGGAGAGCATCGCGCTGCTGGTGGACGGCATCACTAAACTGAGCCGCCTGCAGTTCGGGTCCAGGGAGGAGCAGCAGGCCGAGAGCCTGCGTAAGATGCTGCTGGCGATGGCGCAGGATATACGGGTCATCATCATCAAGCTCGCCGACCGGCTTCACAATATGCGCACGCTCCGGTATCGCTGCGAGGACCGCCGACAGGCAGTCGCGCAGGAGACGCTGGACATATACGCGCCGCTTGCCAACAGGCTTGGAATATACGCTGTAAAATGGGAGCTCGAGGATCTGGCGTTCCTGTATATGGAGCCCATGATGTACAACGAGCTGGCAGACAAGGTGGCCATGAAGCGCAAGGAGCGCGAGCAGGTCATCGAAACGATAATCGGCACATTGCGCGAGCAGCTCTCTCGGCTCGAAATCGAAGCCACCATCGTGGGGCGACCCAAGCACTTCTACAGCATTTACCAGAAAATGATACGGCAGCACAAGCAGTTCGAGGAAATATACGATCTGACGGCTGTGCGTATACTGGTGGGCACTGTTCGCGAGTGCTATGCGGTGCTGGGCATCGTCCACACCCTCTGGAAGCCGCTCCCCGGCCGCTTCAAGGACTATATCGCGGTCCCCAAGCCCAACCTGTACCAGTCGCTGCACACGACCCTCATCGGAAAGCAGGGCATACCCTTTGAGATACAGATACGTACCTACGATATGCATCGGACTGCCGAGTACGGTATCGCAGCGCACTGGAAATACAAGGAGCAGCGCGACGAAACCGACACCGACATAGACAAGAAGCTGACCTGGCTGCGGCAGATACTCGAATGGCAGAACGACACGAGCGACGCCGAGGAATTCATGGATACCCTCAAGGTCGACCTCTTCAGCGAGGAAGTCTTCGTGTTCACGCCCAAGGGAGATGTCATCGACCTGCCCAAAGGCTCTACGCCCATCGATTTCGCATACCGTATCCACAGCGCGATCGGCAACCGATGCATCGGTACGCGCGTAAACGGCCGGATGGTGCCGCTCGGCACACCGCTTAAGACCGGCGACATTGTCGAGATCATCACCAGCAAAACCAGCCACGGGCCAAGCCGGGACTGGCTAAACATAGTCGCCACGCCCCAGGCTCGATCCAAGATACGCAGCTGGTTCAAGAAGGAAGGCCGGGAAGAGAACATCGAGAAGGGTCGGGCGATACTGGAGGCCGCGGCCAAGCGACAGGGCTACAAATTCCCGCTCCTGACTCGCAGCGAATGGCTGGAGCCGCTGTACAAGCGTTTTTCGCTCAACTCCTTGGAGGACATGTACGCCGCCGTGGGCTTTGGCGGGCTCTCGTCGGGACAGATTCTTTTCCGCCTCATCGAGGAATATAAGAAGGAGCAGCGGGCGCAGGAACCGCCCCCCGAAGCGCCGGTAGGCGACAAGGTAAAGGAGCACAAACCAGCGTCGCAGGGAATCATCGTCAAGGGCGAAAAGAATATGCTGGTGCGACTCGCTAAGTGCTGCAATCCGCTTCCACAGGATCCCATTGTGGGCTTCATCACCCGCGGCCGCGGTGTTTCGGTGCATCGTCTGGACTGCGCGAACATCAAGGATCTGGACGGAACCGGCCGTCTCATCGAGGTGGAGTGGGACAGGGGTATCGAATCATCTTATAATACCGAGCTCAAGATGGTGGCCCGTGACCGGCCTGGGCTGCTCGTGGATGTCTCGGCCTGTATCGAGCAGGCCGGCAGCAAAATCGTAGCCATCAACGCCCGAATCAACACAGACCGAACCGTCAATATCAATATGGTGGTGCGCATTACCAGCAAGCCTCAGCTGGACAACCTGATGAAAAGCCTGCGCAGGATGCCCGAAACGCAGGAGGTATTCCGTGTGAGCGCGAGAGGCGTAGACTGATGCGTGCCGTGGTGCAGCGCGTATCCTGCGCGCATGTGGACGCGGAGGGACGCACCACAGGCAGGATCGGGCCGGGATTGCTCGTGCTGCTGGGCGTAGAGCGGGGAGACTCGGACGCAGATCTCGAGTACATCGTGGGCAAGGTGGCCGAGCTTCGGGTTTTTTCGGATGGGCAGGGGAAAATGAACCTGTCGGTTACGCAGGCAGGGGGCGCGATCCTCCTCATATCGCAGTTTACGCTGGCGGGCGACGCGCGAAAGGGGAGAAGACCCGACTTCGGAGCCGCTGCGCCGCCCGAGGAAGCCCGCTCCCTGTACGAGCTGACCGCGACACGTCTGCGCGAGCGCGGCATTCCGGTCGAGACCGGTTGCTTTGGCGCGATGATGGCGGTTTATATGGCGGGAGACGGGCCGGTAACCATACTTCTTGATAGCCGAAAAAATTTTTAGGAGCGGCGATGGAGCTTATTACACTTGTTTCTTCCCGGCCGATGATGGACGAGCGCTGCTATCTCGTGCTGGACGGCGGCAATGCCGTCATCATCGACCCGGACAGCGTCGAAGATGCCGCGAAGGCCGAGCTCGCGCGGCGCGGCACTCAGCTCGAACTCATACTGCTCACGCACGGTCATTTCGACCACATCGGCTCGGTAGAGGCGCTGCACCAGGCGACGGGCGCGCGCATCGCGATTCACACGGACGACGCGGCTATGCTGACCGATGCTCGGCGCAACCTGTCGGGGTATTTCGGCTCGCCGACCACTCAGTGCCCGGCCGATCTTCTGCTGCGGGACGGCGATCTGATACCGTTCTCCGGGTGCAGTATCCGGGTCATACACA
>JAAYXU010000076.1 GCA_012515725.1 Clostridiales bacterium
ACGATTACGAGCTGGAGGACAGCGGTTCTTCGCTCATGTACTCCACCTCCGATAACGAGGAATAAAGCCGGGTAACGGGCAAAAGCCGGTATACCGCCGGTCTTTTGCCGTGCTTAAAGAAAAATGTTGCATTCATGCACACTGTTTGGTATACTGTTTAGCGCTGTGAAAACCGATGGTCCTCTGTCCGAGGGACATTCCGGGCATGAACGTCGAAGAGGGAAGGAGGAAAACCTGTGATCGACATTCGCACGCTGGAGAAGGAACAGCTCCGCAGCGACATTCCGGCCTTTCAGATCGGGGATACGGTCCGCGTAAATGTGAAGGTCGTCGAAGGCACCCGCGAGAGAATACAGGCCTTTGAAGGCGTCGTCATCGCGCGTAAGAACGGTTCGGTTCGGGAGACCTTTACGGTTAGGCGTGTCTCTCACAATATCGGTGTGGAAAGAACATTTCCCGTCCATTCGCCGCGGATTGACAGCATCGAAGTGATCCGGTCGGGCAGAGTGCGCCGCGCCAAGCTCTACTATCTGCGCGGTCGCGTAGGCAAAGCCGCAAAAATCCGGGAAAGCCGCCGGGAAAGCCGGTAAAAGAAAAGGAAAACGCGGGGCGGAGAGCGATACTCTCCGCTTTTTTCGTGCCATTTTTCGTAGAATATTAAGTATTGCATTGTACTGAGAAATGTGTATAATAGAGTTAAGGTCAAAGTAAGTCAAGGAAGTGAGAGAAATGCCAAGGCTGAGTGACAGCATCGAAAGATTCATAAAAGCCATGATCGACGACGGCGAAAGTCGGGTCGATTTGCAGCGTAATGAGCTGGCCAGTTATTTCAGCTGCGCACCGTCGCAAATAAATTACGTGCTGGCGACACGATTTACCCTCGATAAGGGATATTATATAGAGAGTAGGAGAGGCGGCGGTGGCTATATCCGCGTCGTACGGCTGGACGCAGATGAGAGCGATTACCTGCTGCACCTTATAACAAGCCGTATCGGCTCGGCCATAAGTGAGAATCAGACTAGGCAGATACTGGACTGTCTTGCGGAGCGGGAGATCATAACGTCGCGGGAGAAAGCGCTCATAGGCGCGGCGCTCAGTGACAAGGCCATCGCCGTACCGATCCAAATAAAGGACCGTATCCGGGCAAATCTGTTCCGGAACATGCTGACCGCCATCGTGTACTCCAACGAGGAAGGAGAGAAATAGTATGATGTTGTGTGACCGCTGTAGCAAGAACCCGGCTGTGATCCATCTCACGCGCATCACCCAGAGCTGTCGCAGCGAGCTGCATCTTTGCATGCAGTGCGCTACGGGCGTAGCAAAAATGACACAGCAAAAGGAGCAGGCAAAGTACGCTATCGATCAGACGCTGGCCAAGGCCTGCGGGGAGAATGGAGAGAACCTCAAATGTCTGGGCTGCGGGTACACGGTGGCCGATATACGTAAAACCGGAAGGATGGGCTGTTCCCTTTGTTACGAGACGTTCGCGGATCTCATTGAGCCGGTTATTGGTGCGCTGCGCAGGACGTCGAACGCGCTGCCAGGAGCAAAAAAGCAGGCCTCCGAGCCGTCGCCCGCGAAGCCAACCGCCAACGAAGCGGCGATACGGGATCTCCGCGAGCGGATGAAGCAGGCGGTGAGCCGGGAAGAATACGAAACGGCCGCTTTGCTGCGCGATCAGATCAAAGCGCTTGAGACCCGGTAGAGGGGAGTGCGAGCTATGAGCATATGGAACACTCCGGGACCCGAGCAGGATGTCGTTCTGAGCAGCCGGATTCGTCTGGCGCGCAACTATCGCGATGTTCCGTTTCCATCAGCTATGAACGAACGGGAAGCGACCAGCGTGACAGAGAGAACCCTTCGACTTTTTAAAAACGCGCCATGCTCCTTCCGGTACGTGAAAATGAACGCACTCGACCAGACCGAGCGGGTGAAGCTCATGGAGCGGCATCTCATCAGCCCGGAGATGGTGGAGAATACGCTCTACGGCGCGGCGCTCATATCCGAAGACGAAAAGGTATGCGTTATGATTCATGAGGAGGATCATTTGCGTATACAGGTCATGGCGCCCGGGCTAGCATTTGACGAGGCCATGAATATCGCCGGAAAACTGGACGGGCTACTGACGGTCAGCGGAGATATAGCGCGCGACGAGCGGTTTGGTTACATGACCGCGTGTCTGACGAACGCTGGAACGGGACTGAGGGCCTCCGCAATGATGCACCTGCCGGGCATCACGATAACCAGGCAGCTCCAGCCGCTCGCCGATACGCTGGGTAAACACGCGCTGACCGTGCGCGGACTCTACGGGGAGCAGTCGCAGGCCGCCGGAAACCTGTACCAGATATCTAACCAAGCGACGATGGGCCCCGCCTCCGATGAAATCGTGACCTCGGCTGAGCGTGCGGTACGATTTGTCGTGGAACGGGAGCGGGAAGCGCGAGGCGCGCTGCTCGCGAAGAACGGCGAGCGTATGAGAGACCGGCTGTATCGCTCCGTAGGGACGCTCAAATTCGCACGCCGTCTGAATACGAGGGAATTCATGGCGCTCCTGTCGGATCTGCGGCTGGCGCTGTGGGCAGG